>DATGEV010000257.1:0-16079 GCA_035309885.1 Sphingomonas sp. | reverse complement strand
GACGACGGGCCGCAGCCATGAGCTTGCGCGAGCGAATCCCGGTGCTCCCGACGCTGCTGGTGTTGATCGCGGTGGCGGGGATGGTGGGGCTGGGAATCTGGCAGATCCACCGGCTGCACTGGAAAGAGGCGCTGATTGCCGACTATGCCACCGCGGCGGACAAACCGCCGGTGGCTTTCCCGCGCGTGCCGACCGATCGCACGTTGCTGTTCCGCCGATCGGAAGCCTTCTGCCTCGAACCGGTCGCCTGGCGAGCGAGCGCGGGGCGCAACCGGGCCGGCCAGTCCGGCTGGCGCCACATCGCCGAATGCCGCACCGGGGCCGAAGGGCCGGGCTTCGCGGTCGATATGGGCTGGTCCGAGCAGCCGGGCGCGCCGGCAGACTGGAAGGGTGGTGAGGTCCGCGGCGTGATCGGGCCCGATCGGGATGAGCAGGTGCTGCTCGTTTCTGCCGAGGCCGCGCCCGGGCTCCAGTCCAGCGAGCCGCCCAGCCTCGATGCGATTCCCAACAATCATCTCGCTTATGCGGTGCAGTGGTTCCTGTTCGCGGGTGTCGCGTTGGTGATCTACGTCATCGCGCTCCGCCGCCGGCCGCCGCCCGCGTCCTGACGCGGAGGGCAAACATGTCCGCAATGCTTGCCGCCCGGCGCCTCGCCGTCTAAGTCCGCGGCGCATGCGCTACATCAGCACCCGTGGGCGCGCCCCCGCGCTCGGCTTCGAAGCCGCCACGCTGGCCGGCCTCGCGTCGGACGGCGGTCTTTACGTGCCCGAGGCCTGGCCGACGCTGACCTGCGCCGAGATCGAGGCGCTCGCCGGCCTCTCCTATGCCGAGACGGCCGTGCGGATCCTCGCGCCCTTCGTCGGCGATGCGCTGCCCGAGGCGGATCTGCGCGCGCTGTGCGAGACGGCCTATAGCCGCTTCCACCATGATGCCGTGACCCCGCTGGTGCAACTCGACCAGCGCCATTTCCTGCTTGAGCTGTTCCACGGGCCGACGCTGGCTTTCAAGGATGTGGCGCTCCAGCTGCTCGGCCTGCTGTTCGAGCGCTTTCTGGCCAAGGGCGACCAGCACCTCACCATCGTCGGCGCGACATCGGGCGACACCGGATCGGCGGCGATCGAGGCGGTGGCCGGCCGCGCCCATGTCGACATCTTCATGCTGCATCCCAAGGGCCGCGTCTCCGACGTGCAGCGCCGCCAGATGACTACGGTGTGGGCGGACAACGTCCACAACATCGCGATCGAGGGCGATTTCGACCAAGCGCAGGCACTGGTGAAGGCGATGTTCGGCGACAAGGATTTCGCCGGCCGCTTCCGCCTGTCGGCTGTTAATTCGATTAACTGGGCGCGACTAGCGGCCCAGATCGTCTATTATTTCTACGCCGCCGTCCGCCTCGGCGCGCCGCACCGGCCGGTCGCCTTCTCGGTGCCGACGGGCAATTTCGGTGACGTGTTCGCGGGCTATGTCGCCAAGAAGATGGGGCTGCCGGTCGCGCGTCTGATCGTCGCCACCAACGTCAACGACATCCTCCACCGCGCGCTGTCGGCGGGCGATTACTCGGCCGGCACGGTGACGCCCACCGCGACGCCGTCCATGGACATCCAGGTCAGCTCCAATTTCGAGCGGCTGCTGTTCGATCTCCATGGCCGCGACAGGACGGCGCTGGAGGCGGCGATGCACGGCTTCGAGCGCGATCGCACGATGACACTGCCCGCCAGCCTGCGCGAGGCGGCGGCGGCGGATTTCGCGAGCGCGCGCGTCGATCATGGTGCGATGGTCGCCGTGATGCGATGGGCGCACGAGCGTGCCGGCCAGGTGATCGATCCGCACAGCGCCATCGGCCTTGCCGCCGCGCGGGCTGCCGATTTGCCGGCGGGCGTTCCCGTCGTCACACTGGCGACGGCGCATTCCGCCAAGTTCGGCGATGCGGTGGAGGCTGCGGTCGGTGTCCGGCCCGAATTGCCCGCGCGCGTGGCCGGACTGATGGAGAAAGAAGAACGCTATGAGGTGCTGCCCGCCAGCTTCGAGGCGGTGACCGGCCATATCGCCCGTCACGCGGTGCCGCGCGCATGACCGCCCGCCTTCACCGCCTGAGCAATGGCCTCACCGTCGCGATCGATCCGATGCCGGGCGTCGAGACGCTCGCGGTCGGCCTCTATGCCGACGTCGGCAGCCGCTCCGAGCCCGCGCACCTCACCGGCCTCGCCCACATGGTCGAACATATGGTGTTCAAGGGCGCCGGCAGCCGCGACGCCCGCGCCATCGCCGAAGCTGCCGAGGATGTCGGCGGCCAGCTCAACGCCTGGACCTCGCGCGACACCACAGTGTTCCATGCGCGCCTGCTGCCCGGCGATCTCGCGCTCGGTGTCGACCTGATCGCCGATCTCGTCCGCGCGCCGGTCTTCGCCGAAGAAGAGCTGGAGCGCGAGAAGCAGGTGGTGCTCGCCGAGCTCGGTGAATCGCGCGACACGCCCGACGACATCGTCTTCGATCATCTCGCCGCTGCCTCCTATCAAGGGCAGATCTACGGCCGCCCCGTGCTGGGCGACGAAGAAACGATCACGGCGATCGATACGATCGCTCTCCGCCGCTGGCTGGAACAGCAATATCGCCCGACCGGCCTCGTTCTCGCGGCCGCCGGCAAGGTGGACGAGGATGCGCTGCTGAAGCTCGCCGAGGCGCGCTTCGGCGATCTCGCTCCGGGGCGTCCTCCCGTATTCGAGCCCGCGCGATTCACCAGCGGGGTGGTCACCGATTCGCGCCGCTTCGATCAGGTCCACATCGCCTTCGCGCATCCCGGCGTCGATCAGCGTCACGACGACGTCTATGCGCTCAACCTGTTCGCGAGTGCGGCCGGCGGCGGCATGTCGTCGCGGCTGTTCCAGGAAGTGCGCGAGGAGCGCGGGCTCGCCTATTCGGTCTATGCGTGGAGCTCGGCGTCGGTCGACGGTGGCCAGCTCGGCGTTTATTGCGCGGCGGCCAAGGTGGATGCGCCCCGCGCCTTCGCGCTTGCCCGCGAGGTGCTCGCCCGCACCGCCGATGATCTGAGCCAGGCCGAACTCGCGCGCGCGCAGGCACAGGCCAAGGCCGGGTTGCTGATGGGGCTCGAATCGGTGCAGGCGCGCTGTGATCATCTCGCGCGGCAGGTGCAGGTGCATGGCCGGATCGTGCCCGTCGCCGAGACGGTGGCGCAGATCGATCGCGTCGATCTCGCGCACGCCCGCCGCGCCGGTGCAGAGGCGATCGGCGGCGGCATCGCCACCGCGAGCGTCGGTGGCAAGCTCGCACGCGTGGCGTGACCATGGAGATCGGAACTCTCATCACCGAGCCCTGGGCCGACTATGGCCTTGTCGATTCGGGTCATGGCCGCAAACTCGAGCGCTATGGCCGCTTCCGCTTCGTCCGCCCCGAGCCGCAGGCGATGTGGGCGCCTGCCAGCGCCGAGTGGAAACATGACGGCGAATTCGTCGGTGCCTCCGACGAGGAGGGCGGCGGTCGCTGGCATCTGGAGCGCAATGTTCCGAAGGACTGGCCGCTCGGCTGGCAGGACGTGAAGTTCCACGCCGCCAACACGCCGTTCCGCCACCTGCAATTCTTCCCCGATATGGCGCCGCAATGGGCGTGGATGGGCGACCGCGTGGCCGAGGGCGACGAGGTGATGAACCTGTTCGGCTATACCGGCGTGGGGAGCCTTGCGCTGGCCGCCAAGGGCGCGCGCGTGACGCATGTCGATGCGTCCAAGAAGTCGGTCGAGCAGGGCAAGGCCAATGCGCTGCTCTCCGGTATGGCGGACAAGCCGATCCGCTGGATGATTGACGACGCCAGCAAATTCACCGCGCGCGAGGTGCGGCGTGAGCGACGCTATGCCGGCATCATGCTCGATCCGCCCAAGTTCGGGCGCGGGCCGACCGGCGAGACCTGGCGGCTCGAAGAGGGGCTGCCCGGCCTGATCGCGGACTGCGTCAAGCTGCTCGGCCCCGAATCGAAGTTCCTCGTGCTCACCGTCTATGCGGTGCGAATGTCGGCGCTCGCGATTGCGGAGCTGCTGCGGCAGGCCACCGCCTCGCTCGGGGGCCGCGTCGAGGCGGGCGAGATGGCGGTGCGCGAGGAGGCGCGCGGCCTGCTGCTCCCCACCGCCATCTTCGCCCGCTGGTCGCGGGATTAGAAGACCAGGATCTGGCCCTGCATCCCCGAGGCGACGTCGAGCGCTTTGGTCGATTTGACGTCATAATGGCCGGCGCGCGGGGTGACGGTGATCACACGCGTCTCGCCCGAACGGACGTTGACGCGGTTCTTGCTGAGTGCACCCACATCGCGCGGGCTCATCCGGGCGCTGCCGAAGAAGGCGGGTGCGTAAAAGTCATGCTCGGTCCGGTCGCGGTTGATGAACAGCAGACGGGTCGGCCGGCCGGCCTTCATCCGGATGATCTGCGGCGTGAACTTGCGGTCCTGCATGCGCACGGCGACGGTCGCCGGGCGCGGTGCGGGCGCGGCGACCGCGGGTATGGCGACGGCGATCAGGGCGAGGGTGAGCAGGGTCTTGATCATGCAGGTCTCCTCCGTGGTCAGTCTCGAAGCGCCTTCAACGCCGCACCCGCGGCAAAGGGTGCACCGGCGGTGAGCAGCAGCGCGGTGGCGGCGAGCAGTTTCAGCGCGCCGCCATCGTTCGGATTCAACGCACCCGCACCGAAGATCAGCAGCGGCACAGCGAGCGGCAGCAGCACCAGCCCGGCCAGCGCCCCCGCGCCGCGCAGACCGGTGGTGAGCGCCGCGACCGTGACGCCGAGCGCGGCCAGCGCCGGCGTTCCGATCGCCAGCCCCAGCTCCAGCCGGGCGAGCGTCGCGCCATCGAGACCGAGCAGCGCCGCACCGGGCAGCGCCGCGAGCATCAGCGGCGGGCCGAAGCCCAGCCAGTGCGCGACGATCTTGGCGGCGGCGACGCCCTCGTCGGCGATCCCGCGCACCGCGAACTGATCGAGTACGCCGGCTTCGGTATCGGGCGCGACCAGCCGCTCGACCGGCAGCAGCGCGGCGAGCAGCGCCGCCAGCCACAGCATGCCCCCGCCCGCCTTGGCCAGCAGCCGCGCGTCGGGGCCGACCGCGAAGGGGAAGAGCGTGGCGGCGATCAGGAAGAAGGCGACCGGCAGCCCGGCGGCACGCAGGCCCCGTGCCGTGTCGCGGCGGATGAGCAGGAGGATCACGCGCTCGTCACCACAAGAGCGGACAGGTCAAGCGTCGCCGCATCGGCGAGCGGCAGCGGCAGGTGAGTCGCGGCCATGACAGCGCCGCCCGCCGCCCGGTGCGTGGCCATCGCGGCGCCCAGCCGCTCCAGCCCCTCGGTATCGAGGCCGTTGGCGGGCTCGTCGAGCAACCACAGCGGCGCGGCGCCTGCGATGGTGCGCACGATCGCGGCGCGGCGGCGCTGGCCGGTCGAGAGATAGCGCACCGGCACCTCGGCGAGCGGGCGGACGCCCATTGTCGCCATCGCCTGCTCCAGCGCATCGAACGTCACGCCGTCGAGCCGAGCCCAGAAGCGCACCGCCTCGTGCAACGTCCGCTCGCCGTCGAATGCGGCCGTCTCGCCCAGCCATGCCGCCTCCGCAGTCCGTTCGACCCAGCCGGCGGCAGGGCGCAGCAGCCCGGCGGCGATGCGAAGCAGGCTCGACTTGCCGATGCCATTGGCGCCGGTGACGACCAGCGCCTCGCCCGGCCCGAGCGCGAGGTCGAGCCCCTCGAACAGCAGCTGGGGCCCGCGCAGGCAGGCGACGCCGCGCAGGGTCAGCATCATGCGGCTGCGGCTTCCAGCGCGTGCATGTCGGCGTCGGACAGGCCGAAATGATGGCCGACCTCGTGGATCAGCACATGCGCGACCAGCGCCTCCAGCGTCACTTCGCCCTCCGCCCATTCGTCGAGAATCGGGCGGCGATAAAGGAAGATCATGTCGGGCAGCGTCCCCCAGTCGTCGACGCTTTTCACGCTGATCGGGCGCCCCCGATAGAGGCCCGAAAGTGCGAAGGGATCGTCGATCGCCATCTCGTCGATCGTTGCTTCATCCGCGAACTCCTCGACGCGCAGCACGACATCGTCGAGATGGTGGCGGAACGCCTCGGGCAGGCGCGCGATCGCGCCGCGCGCCATCGCCTCGATCGCCTGCGTGTCGGGGGCGGCCCCCCACGGGATTTGACGCGCGCTCATCTTCACTGACAGTAGAAGAGCCGCGCGCGCGGCGCCAGCGGGGGTGGAATGATCGCACAGGGGCCTGAAGTCCGGTTCGAGGATGTTGTCAAATCCTATGGGGCCTTCGCGGTCGATGGCGTCGACCGCGTGATCGCGGCGGGCAGCTTCGTGGTGCTGGTGGGCGGATCGGGCGCCGGCAAGTCGACGCTGCTGCGCATGGTCAACCGGCTGGTTGAGCCGGATTATGGCCGTGTGCTGGTGGATGGCTGTGACGTTGCCGACGGTCCTGCGCCACTGCTCCGCCGGGGGATCGGCTATGTCTTCCAGTCGGTCGGGCTGATGCCGCACATGAGCGTCGCCGAGAATATCGCGCTGGTGCCGCGCATCGCCGGACACCCCGCGCCGGACGTCGCCGCGCTGCTGGAGATGGTCGATCTCGCGCCGGATTATGCCGCGCGCGCGCCGGCCCAGCTGTCAGGCGGTGAGCAGCAGCGCGTCGGCGTGGCTCGCGCTCTGGCGACGGGCGCGCGGCTGATGCTGCTCGACGAGCCCTTCGGCGCGCTTGATCCGGTGACACGCGATGCGCTCGGGCGCCGCTATCGCGAGTTGCACGATCGGCTCGGCCTCACCAGCCTGATGGTGACGCACGACATGGCCGAGGCGCTGCTGCTCGCCGATCGCATCCTCGTCATGGCGAAGGGGCGGATCGTCGGCGACGCGACGCCCACGGGCATGCTCGCCGGCGAGGCGGGGCCGGAGGCGGATGCGCTGGTCGCGGTGCCCGCGCGGCAGGCGGACCGGATCGAGGCGTTGCGGCGGTGAGCGAACTTCTGGCCCCACTCCCCGGCCTCGCCGCGCACCATCTGCTGTTGTCGGCGGCGGCGCTCGGCCTCTCGCTGCTGATCGCGTTGCCGCTGGGATTTCTCGCGGCATCTCGGCCGCGGCTGGCGGGGCTGGTGCTGGGCGTGGCGGGGGTGATCCAGACCATACCGGGCCTCGCGCTGCTGGCCCTGTTCTACCCGCTGCTGCTGGCGATCGGGCATGGCGTGCCCGCGCTGGGCTTCCTGCCCGCCTGGGCGGCGCTGACGCTCTATGCGCTGCTGCCGATCCTGCGCAACGTGGTGGCGGGGTTGCGCGGGCTCGACCCGGCGGTGATCGAGGCGGCCGACGGGCTTGGCATGACGGCGGGCCAGCGGCTGCGGCTGGTCGAGGCGCCGCTCGCCGCCCCGGTGGTGATGGCCGGCATCCGCACCGCGACCGTCTGGACGATCGGGGCGGCGACGCTGGCGACCACGGTCGGCGCGGCGAGCCTCGGCAACCTGATCTTCGCCGGCCTCCAGACCGAGAATTGGGGAGAGGTGCTGGTCGGCTGCCTCGCCTCGGCAGCGCTGGCGCTGGCGGCCGATGCGCTGCTGGCGCTGGTCGAGCGCGGGCTGGCGCGGCGCGAGCGCTGGTCGCTGGCGGCGGGGGGCATTGGGGTCGTGCTAGGGCTGCTGCTCGCCTGCACGCCGCTCGCCGGCGGGCGCGCGCCGATGGTCGTGATCGGCGCCAAGAATTTCTCCGAGCAATATATTCTCGCCCGGCTGATCGGGACGCGGCTCGAGGGTGCCGGCTATGCGGTGAGCTATCGCGAGGGGCTGGGGTCGGCGGTGGCGCTGCGCGCGCTCCGGCAGGGTGATGTCGACGTCTATGTCGATTATTCGGGGACGATCTGGGCCGATGCCATGCATCGCGCGAAGCCCGCGCCGCGCGCGGACACGCTGGCCGGGATCGATGCCTTCCTCAAGCCGGCTCGACTGCTCGGACCGCTGGGGTTCGAGAATGCCTATGCGCTGGCGATGAAGCGGACGGAGGCCGCGCGGCTTGGCGTGGCCGATCTGCGCAGCCTCGCATCGGCCGCGCCGTCGCTCCGCCTCGGGGCCGATCTCGAATTTCTGTCGCGGCCGGAATGGCGGGCGGTGCGCGACGGCTACAGGCTACGCTTCGCGTCGTCGCGCGCTTATGCGCCGAGCTTCATGTACCGCGCGCTGGAGAGCGGCCAGGCGGATGTGATCTCGGCCTTCTCCAGCGACGGGCGGATCGCGGCGGACGACCTCGTCGTGCTGGGCGATCCCGCCCATGCGCTGCCGGGCTATGACGCGATCCTGCTGGTGTCGCCCACGCGTGCCCATGACGCGCGCTTCGTGGCCGCGCTCACGCCGCTGGCCCGCGTGATCCCGGTGGAAGCGATGCGCCGCGCGAACTACATGGTCGATCGCGACCAGAACAAGGCGAGCCCCGCCGCGGCCGCGCGCTGGCTCGCGGGGCAGTTGGAGCATCGCTGATGGCCGAGATCGTCAACCTCAACCGGGCCCGCAAGGCCAAGGCGCGCGCCGATGCGGCGAAGACGGCGGAGGCCAACCGTGCCAAATTCGGCCGTACCAAGGCCCAGCGCGTCGCCGAGGCCGCCGAGCAGGCGCGGCGCGCCGCGTTGCTCGACGGGGCCAAGCGCGAGGATCAGTAGGCGAGCGCGCAGCCGTCCGCGCGCATCTCGCTCGCGGCAGCGTAGACAAGGCGATCGCCGTCCGGCCGATATTCGACGCACTCGTAGCGACCGAAGCCGCCGTCCGATGCCCCGATCGTCCAGCCCATGCGGGCGAGAGCGCCGCGCGTTGCCTCGGGCACGCCGCTTTCGAGGCGGAGCAGACCGGTGGCGGGCAACCCCGGCGCATCCTCGCCCATCGATTGCGACGAGCCCTCATGGTGCCAGCGGGGTGAATCGCCGGCCGCCTGCACGTCGAGGCCATAATCCTCGCGGTTGACGATGATCTGGGTCTGCCCCTGCGGCTGCATGTCGCCGCCCATCACGCCGAAGGCGAGCCACGGTGCGCCGTTGCGGGTGGCGAAGCCGGGGATGATCGTCTGGAAGGGGCGCTTGCCGGGCGCGTAGATGTTGGGATGGCCATCCTTCAGGCTGAACAGCTGGCCACGATCCTGGAACATGAAGCCGAGGCCGTCCGCCACCAGCCCCGATCCCATCCCCCGGAAGTTGGACTGGATCATCGACACCATCATGCCCGCGCTGTCGGCGCAGGAGAAATAGGTGGTGTCCCCATGGCTCGGCGCCTGCCCCGGATAGACGGGCGAGAGGATGCGATCGGGCCGGATCAGCTTGGCCCGCTCGGCGGCATAGTCCTTGGAGATCAGCCACTCGACCGGCACCTTGGAGAAATGCGGATCGGCGTAGAAGCGCGCGCGGTCCTCATAGGCGAGGCGCTTCGCCTCGACCTGGAGGTGGATCGAAAGCGGCGACTGGAAGCCCGCGCCGCGCAGATCGAAATGCTCGAGCATGTTGAGCATCTGCAGCGTCGCGATGCCCTGCGTGTTGGCGCCCAGCGCATGCACGGTGACGCCGCGATAGTCGGTCTGGTGCGGCGCGACCCATTCACTGTGATGGGCGGAAAGATCAGCCTGCGTCATCCAGCCACCGATGCGCTTGAAATAGGCCTCGATCGTCTTCGCGATTGCGCCTTTGTAGAAGACGTCGCGGCCGCCCTCGGCGATCATCCGGTAGGTGCGCGCGAGATCGGGGTTGCGGAAGATCTGGCCGGTTTGCGGGCCGCCCTGGCCTATGCCGTAGGTGCGGATCGCGTTCTCGGTCTCCTCGACGCCCGCGCTGGGGCGGAGGAAGGCCTTGAGGTTGCCCCGGATATAATGGGCGATGATTTCGGGGACCGGCACACCCTGTTCGGCATAATGGATCGCCGGCTCGAACAGTTCGGCCCATTTGAGCCTTCCATAGCGCTGGTGGAGCGTCCACCAGGCGTCGAGCGCACCCGGCACCGACACCGCCACGGCGCCGAGCGCCGGGATCGCGCCATTCTTCGCGCGAGTGCGCACGGTTTCGAGGCTGAGGCCATGGGGCGAGCCGCCCGAGCCGGCGAGGCCGACCACTTTCTTCGCCTTCGGATCCCAGAGCATGGCGAAGCAGTCGCCGCCGATTCCCGCCGAAGTCGGCTCAAGGAAGCCGAGGCAGGCGTTCATCGCGATCGCGGCGTCCACCGCCGATCCGCCGCGCCTGAGCGTGTCGATCGCGGCCAGCGTCGCGAGCGGCTGGGCCGATCCCGCCGCGCCGTTCAGCCCATAGACGGCCGAGCGTGAAGCGAAGCTGGCGCCGACCGGGCGATCGCCGGCATGCACGTCGGGGCGGAGGAACCGTTCGGCGCCGACGGGCTCGAAGTCCGGTAGATCGGTGTGCGGCGCATCCGGGCGGGGCTGGGCGAGGAGCGGTGCCGCCATGGCGGCGGCGGGCAGCGAGGCGATGAATTGTCTGCGGCGCAACGCGGATCTCCGAAACCACTCCCCCCGGAGCGGTGCGGACCTTCGCGCGCCGCGCGGCACTTGGCAACCGTCAGGGACGGAAGGGGAGGCTGACCCACTCTTCGGACAGGGCCCACAGCCGTTCGGCCATGACCGGATCGCGGGCGGCGGGGGGAGCGGGCACCGGACCCGGCGGCCCCGTCATCTCGAACGGACCGACCGAGCCGATGTAATCACCCGACGCGACGCTCGGATCGGTGCCGGCGCGCAGCACCGGCAGCGCGCCGGCGACTGCCGACTGGCTGTAGAGGCCGGCGAACAGGCGATAGGCGGTGCCGCGCAGGCTGCGGTCACCGGGGCCGTTGCTGACGATGTTGGTCCGCGCGAAGCCGGGGTGGGCGGCGATGCTGGCGATACGCGCCTGCCGTCGTGCCAGTTCGCGCGCAAAGATCAGCATGGCGAGCTTGCTCTGGCAGTAGGCCGCCCACGCATCATAGCGGTGTTCGAACATCGGGTCGTCGAAATGCAGGCGTGCCCGCTTGGCGGCGATGCTGGAGAGCGGCACGACGCGGCCGCCTTCCGCCATCAGTGGCCAGAGCCGCTGGGTGAGCGCAAAATGACCGAGATAGTTGGTGCCGAGCTGGAGCTCGAAGCCGTCGGCTGTGGTGCGCCGTTCGGCTGGCGCCATCACCCCGGCGTTGAGGATCAGGAGGTCGATCGCGGCGCCGTCGGCCGCCATTCGATCGGCGAACGCCGCCACCGACGCGAGCCGCGCGAGATCGAGCGGCCGCCATTCCGCGTCTCCGCCGATCGCCCGCGCGGCGGCGCGGCCCCTAGCCTCGTCGCGCGCGGCGACGATCACGCGGGCGCCGCCGCCCGCCAGCGCCAGCGCGGTTTCATAGCCGATGCCGCTGTTGGCGCCGGTGACAATGGCGAGACGCCCCGTCTGCGCCGGCATGTCGGCGATCGTCCAGTGTCTCATCCCGTTCCCCCTGGATGTGATGCTCAAGCCGCGAACAGTGCCTCTTCCGGGATGCGCAGCGTGAACACCGCGCCGCCTGCGGGATTGGTCGCCGCCGCTACGCCGATGCCGAGCGCGTCGGCAAAGCCTTTGACGATGGCGAGGCCGAGACCACTGTCGCCGCTTCGATCGCTGCCTTTGCCGCGCGCAAAGGTCTCGAAGATCGCCTCCTCGGCGCCCGGTTCGATGCCGGGGCCGCGATCGCGCACCTCGAGCAACACGGCGCCGGCGACGCGGCGGGCCTCGATCCCGATCGGTCCTTCGGGATCGCCATGCTGGGCCGCATTGGCGAGCAGGTTGATGAGGATGTGATGCAGCAGACGCGGATCGGCACGGATCAGCGGCAGCGTCGCGGGGATCGCGAGATCGATGCGGTTGTGGCGCAGCGTGTCACGCAGATCGTGGACCGCGCTGCTAACGGCATCGGTGAGGTCAATGGGCTCGGGTGCGAGCTGGAGCGCCCCGGCGTCGATCCGCACCATGTCGACCAGATTGCCGAGGAAGCGCTTCAGCCGTTGCACCTGCGCGCGGGCAAGCGCGACCGCCGGCGCGTCGGGGGACTCGGCGGCCAAAGCCTCGATCGCGCCCGCAACTCCGGTTAGCGGCGTCCGCAGATCGTGGCCGATCGAGGAGAGCAGGGCCGCGCGCAGTCGGTCGCGCTCCTTGAGGAGGCCGAGCTCGCGCATCTCGCCTTCCAGCCGAAGCCGTTCGTGCGCCAGTGCCGCTTGGCCCGCGAGGGTCGAGAGCAGCACTGTGCGATCGGCGGGCACCGGGTCCGATCCGTCGTCGCGGGAGAGGCCGAGCACCGCGAGCGTACCGAGCGCAGTCTTGAGCGGATGGAACTGCCAGTCGGCGGCGGTGAGCGTGGCGGTGCCACGTCCAGCCGGCTCGCCCCTGGTCAAACACCATTCGGCCGCAGCCTGATCGACCGGGCCCAGCGGTGCTGCCGCGGGCTGGGACGCGGTGGGGACCAGCACCCCGCCGCGCTCGGCGAGCAGCAGCGTGTCGCAGCCGAGCAGCAGGCCGACCTCCGAACAGACGGTCGCGGCGGTCTCCTGCCAGGTGGAGGAGCGGGCGAGCGCGTGCGCGAAGGCGGCGACCTGCGCATTCTCCGTCGCACTGCGGGCGGACAGCGTCGCACGCGTCCGCAACCGCCCGGCCAGATGGCTGACGAAGCCGGCGATACCGATCAATACGAACATGGTGAGCACGCTCTGCGGGTCGGCGACCGTGAGGCTGTAGAGCGGAGGCAGGAAGAAGAAGTTGTAGGCCAGCCCCGCGATGACGCTGGCGAACAGGCCGGGGCGCAGGCCGTAACGCGCGGCGGCGAGGATCACGGGCAGCAGGTAGATGAGATCGAGCCCGCCCTCGCCGACCAGGGGTTGGACCAGATAGTCCAGCGCGGTGGTAGCGGCTACGAGCAGCAGGGCGGCGGCGTATCCGACTGGACTACCCCAGCCCGTGGCGAGCGGGGCGAGGCCGCGGCGCGGCCGTTCGGCCGGCGTGGTGGCGGGAATGACGTGGAGAGCGAGGCCTTCGGGGCCGCCCTTCAGCAGCCGGTCGACGATCGAGCCGTGCCGTGCCTCGAACCACCAGCTCCGCCGCGACTTGCCGATCACCAGCTGGGTGCTGCGCGTCGCCTCGACATGGTCGATCAGCCCGGAGGTGACGTCTTCGGCGGGCACGCGTGCTATCGTGGCGCCAAGGCTCGCCGCTAGCCGCAGCACGTCGGCGATGCGCTGTCGCTCCACTTCGCCGAAACCCTCGGCGCGCGCCGTCTCGATCACCACCGCCGACCAGGACGCCCGGAGCGCGTCGGCCAGGCGCTTGGCGACGCGCACCAGCGTGTCGCAGCCGGGCTGCTCGGAGATCGCCACCAGCACGCGCTCGCCTCCGGCATAGACTCCAGGCAGGGCGCCCGCGTCGAGCATCTCGAGCATCTGGCGGTCGACGTTGAGCGCAGCGCGGCGCAGCGCCATCTCACGCAGCGCCGAGAGATTGGCCTTGGAGAAGAAGTGCTGGAGCGCGCGCGTCGCCTCCTCCGGCACATAGACCTTGCCGTCCCTCAGACGCTCGATCAGCTCGTCGGGCGGTAGATCGACCACCTCGACCTCAGCCTCCTCGAACACGCTGTCGGGCACCGTCTCGCGCACGCGGACGCGGGTGAAGCTCGCCACGACGTCGTTGAGGCTCTCGACATGCTGGATGTTGAGCGTGGTGTGGACATCGATCCCGGCCGCCAGCAGCTCCTCGACATCCTGCCAGCGCTTGGGATGGCGGCTGCCCTCGACATTGCTGTGAGCGAATTCGTCGACGAGCGCCAGCTGCGGCCGGCGGGTGAGCACCGCGTCGATATCCATCTCGGTCATGGGCCGGCCGTGATGCTCGATGGTGCGGCGGGGCACGACTTCGAAGGGGGCGATGAGCGCCTGCGTCTCGGCGCGGCCGTGGGTCTCCACCACCGCCACGACCGCGTCGACCCCGGCTCGCAGCCGTTCGGCGCCGTCCCTCAGCATCTCGTACGTCTTGCCGACGCCCGGCGCGGCACCGAGAAAAATCTTCAGCTGGCCGCGCCCCTCGCGGACGGCGCGACGCAACAGGGCGTCGGGGGAGGGGCGGATCGGTTCGTTGTTGTGGCTAGCCATAGGGGCTGACATTTACGCGTCCCGCTTCGCGGAGGCCACGGCCCAGATCGATGCTTATGCCAACTTAACGCGACGGTCCGGCTTAGCTCTCGAAGATTGATCCGCCGTGCGCCTAGGCGGACCCTGAAGGGCCGCGCATTCCGCCGGCCTTCCGGAGACGCGTGGCCATGTCCGATCTTGCCTGGCTCGCCGCCCTCGCCGGGCTGTTCCTCGCCACGGTCGCTTACGCGGCGTTGTGCGAACACGCCTGAGGGAGACGAACCCATGACCTTCGAGCTCTGGCTCGCCGCGATCGTCGCGGCGGGCCTCCTTGTCTACCTCGTGGCCGTGCTGATCCGGCCCGAGCGCTTCTGAAGGGCCTGCACTCATGACCCTCTCAGGCTGGATCCTGATCCTCCTTTTCGTCGCTGCCATCGTCGCGCTGGCCAAGCCGTTCGGTCTTTGGATGCACGCCCTCTACGAAGGTCGTCGTACTCCCTTCCATGTCGTGCTCGGCCCCGTCGAGCGGGGCTTCTATCGTTTTGCGGGCATCGATCCCGAAACGCAGATGGGTTGGCGCGCCTACGCGCTGCACATGCTGCTGTTCAACCTGGTGCTCACCGCCTTCACCTATGCGATACTGCGACTCCAGGCCTTTCTGCCTCTAAATCCGCGCCATCTCGCCAACATCGGCCCTGACGGCGCGTTCAATACGGCGGTTAGCTTCACCACCAACACCAACTGGCAATGGTATTCGGGCGAGGCGGTGATGTCGAACCTCAGCCAGATGCTGGGGCTCACCATCCACAACTTCACCAGCGCCGCGACCGGCATCGCGCTGGCGTTCGCGCTCTTCCGCGGCTTCGCGGGGCGGGAGACGAAGAAGCTCGGCAATTTCTGGGCCGATGCGACGCGTATCACCCTCTATCTGCTGCTGCCGATCTGCTTCGTCTATGCGCTCTACCTGATCGCGTGCGGCGTGCCGCAGACACTGGCCTCGACGGTCGACGCCACCACGCTTGAGGGCGTGAAGCAGACGCTCGTGCTCGGCCCCGTCGCCGGCCAGGAAGCGATCAAGATGCTCGGCACCAATGGTGGCGGCTTCTACAACGCTAACTCCGCGCATCCCTACGAGAACCCGACCGCTTGGACCAACCTGATCCAGATGCTGTCGATCTTCGTGCTAGGCGGCGGCCTCACCTACACCTTCGGCAAGGCGATGAAGGATACGCGCCAGGGCTGGGCGCTGTTGGCGGCGATGCTGACGCTGTTCGCGGTCGGCGCGGGCATTTGCTACTGGCAGGAAGCGGCCGGCAATCCGGTTCTCCATCACCTCGGCGTCGCCGGTGGCAACATGGAGGGCAAGGAGGTCCGCTTCGGCATCGCACCTTCCGCGCTGTTCGCGGCGGTGACCACGGCGGCGTCATGCGGCGCGGTCAACGCCATGCATGACAGCTTCACCGCGATTGGTGGCCTGATCCCGCTGTTCAACATCCAGCTTGGCGAGATCGTCATCGGCGGCGTCGGCTCGGGCATCTACGGCTTCCTGCTGTTCGCGCTCATCGCCGTGTTCGTCGCGGGCCTGATGGTCGGGCGCACGCCCGAATATGTCGGCAAGAAGATCGAGTCCCGCGAGGTGAAGCTCGCGGTGCTGGCGATCGCGGTGCTGCCGCTCACCATCCTGGGCTTCACCGCGTTGTCGTCGGTGGTGGCGCCGGGCCTCGCGGGTCCGCTCAACAAGGGGCCGCACGGCTTCTCGGAGATCCTCTACGCGCTGACCTCGTCGGTGGGGAACAACGGCTCGGCCTTTGCGGGCCTCACCGCCGGAACGCCCTATTATAATGGCATCCTGGGCATCGCGATGTGGGTCGGCCGCTTCTTCATGATCGTGCCGATGCTGGCGATCGCCGGCAGCCTCGCAGCGAAGAAGCACACGCCCGCCACCGCCGGTTCCTTCC
>DATGEV010000256.1:0-10041 GCA_035309885.1 Sphingomonas sp. | reverse complement strand
AGGCAGGCAGTGCGCGTCTTGGGAAGCCAGCTCGCGATGCGGTCGCCCGGTCGCGCCCGCTCCGCGAGATGGGCGGCCAGCGAACCGACGGCGGCATCGAACCCCGCGAAATCGAGACTGCCCGCCCGATCGACGAGCGCGACATCGCCCGCCGCACCGCGCAGCACCAACCGATCCAGCCGTTCAGGCCTCGGTTCCAGCCCGTTCCATTCCGTCATCGCTTGCAAAACATGCCCCTCACGCGCCACAGCTTGGCAATCGGGGGATAGCGCGATGCCGTGCTCGGTGAAATGGTTTGACGATCTCGATGCGGTCGCCGCCGACGCGGGCGATGCGCTCGATCGTCTGGCCCAGCCCTGCCTGTTCGATCGTTTGAGCTGGTTTCGCCTTACCCATGCCCATGTCTGCCCGGCCGCCCGGCTGGCGGTCGCTCGCGCCCGGCGTATAGACGCCTCCGCCTGGCTCTTCCTGATCGAGACCGCCCCGCGAAGCGCAGCGCCGCTGGCGAGTTGGTACACGCTGCGATTCGCGCCGGTGCTCGCAGGGGAGACCGATCCGGCCTTGTTGCAGGAGCTCAATCGCGCCGTGCGCCGGCGTTTCGATCGGATCAGCCTCCACCCCCTTTCGGGCGAGAGGCCCTCGCTGGATGCCGCCGGCTGGCGGTCTTTCGCGAGCCGGATCTCGACCAACTGGACGATCGATCTCGCCGACCGCGATTTCGACACCTACTGGGCCTCGCGCCCGTCCCAGCTCCGAAACACCATCGCGCGGCGGACCCGCAGCCATCCGGTGCGGATCGCGATCCACCGCCATTTCGATGAACTCGCCTGGCTCGACTATGAAGCGATCTACGCGGCCAGCTGGAAGCCGCAGGAGGGCTCTCCCGCCTTCCTCCGCGCGCTCGCCGAGCAGGAGGGGGCTAGTGGCACACTCCGCCTCGGCATCGCCTATGATGGCGGCGATCGGCCCGTCGCCGCGCAATTCTGGCTGATGGAGGGCGGTATCGCGACGATCCACAAGCTCGCCCATCGCGAAGATGCACGCGCCGGATCGCCGGGTTCGTTGCTCAGCCACGCGATGTTCCGCGCCGCGATCGACGAAGACCGCGTGACGCGGATCGACTTCGGCCTCGGCAACGAAAGCTACAAGGCCGATTGGGTCGACATGCCGCGCCCGATCGTTCGCATCGACGCCTATCATGCAGCCAGCCTGCGCGGTCTCGCCGGCATGGTCCGCGAAGTCGCAAGCCGACTTGCCCGCCGCCGCGCGCTCGATTAGGCGACGCGCGCACGGAGAGAATGCGATGGATCGAACGGCCGCCACGATAGACGACACGCTCAGGGCGATCCTGCGCGATGTGCTTGGGCTGGACCCCGCCCGAGCCGCCGCGATCGACGAGGAGACCCCGCTGTTCGGCGCGATGCCCGAGCTCGACTCGATGGCCGTCGCCGGCTTGCTGACCGAAATCGAGGATCGGCTCCACATCCTGATCGAAGACGACGAGGTGGATGGCGCGATGCTGGAAAGCTTCGGCAGCCTCGCCGCCTTCGTCCGGGCCAAGCGCAGCGCATGAGCGCGGACGCCCCGCGCGTCCATCACTACATCGCTGGCGGCGAGCGCGAGTTCATGCTCGCCTACGGCCCCGACAACGGGCCGCAACTGCTGATCCTGCAACCGCTTTTCGAAGAGATGAACCGCTGCCGGGCGCTGGTCGCGGCGGTGTGCCGGGATCTCGCGTGGCGCGGCTTCGGCTGCTGGCTCCCCGATCTACCCGGCACCGGGGAGAGCCCGCGCGCGCTGGAGAGGGTTGACTGGCCACTCTGGAGCGAGGCGGTCCGCGCCGCAGCCGCACTGATCGAGATGCGGAGCGGTCGTCCCGCCGATTGCGTATCGTTTCGGGGAGGCGGACTGCTCGACGATGTTCCCGATGCGCGCCGCTGGCGCTTCGCTCCCACCAGTGGCCGCTCGTTGCTGAGCGACCTCCGGCGTAGCGCGCTGGCCGGCGGCGGCGACCCCACCGCGCCCGCCGGCTATCGGCCGTCGTCGGCGCTCAGTGACGCGCTCCAGGCCGCCGATGTCGTCGCGGACGACCGAGACCGCACGCTCCGACTCGTCTCGGACGACCGCCCCGCCCATCGCCATATCGACGCAGCTCCGCTCTGGCGCCGCCCGGAACCGACAAGAGCCGACGGATTGGCCACGCTGCTCGCGCAAGATATCGTGGAATGGCAATGCGTTTGAGGCGCATTCTTACCATAAGCTGTGAAGGTGATGAGCTGCTCGCGACCTGCGACGGACCATCCGACGCCACGATCGGCTGGCTGTTCGTCGTCGGCGGCACGCAGACACGGGTCGGGCCGCACCGTCTTTATGAGCGACTGGCCGCCCGTCTCGCCGAGGCCGGGCACGCCGTGCTCCGCTTCGACCGCCGAGGCGTCGGCGACAGCACCGGCACAGATCCTGAATATCTCGGATGCGGTGCCGACATCGCCGCCGCCAGACTGACAATCCAGCACGAGTTCCCCAAGATCAATCAGATACTTGGCTTCGGATTATGCGATGGCGCCTCAGCCTTGGCCTTGCATGGCCGCGAGGCGGAGCTCGACGGTGCCGTGCTCGCCAATCCGTGGGTGGTCGAACCGCAGGGCGATCTGCCGCCGGCTGCTGCCATCCGTGGCCATTACCGGCGACGTCTTCTCGATCCCGGCGCGTGGCGACGCTTGCTGACCGGCGGTCTCGATTTCGGCAAGCTGGCCCGCGGCATCGCCCACAGCCGCGCCTTGGACGACAATCAGCTTGTGCAGCGCTTCGCCGCCGGGCTTCCCGATGCGCCGCAGATCGTGCTGGCCGAAGGGGACGGCACCGCGCAGGTCTTCGCTGCCGCATGGCGCGATCTGGCGGCCGACACACGGCCGGCCGCCTCGATCCTGCGCGTGCCCACGAGTTCGCACAGCTTCGCCGACCCGCCCGCTTTCGAGGCGCTGGCCGGCGCGCTGCTGGCTTACTCCGCGGCGAGGGCCTCGGATTCGAAATCCGCCTCGGCGAGGTAACGTTCGGCGTCGAGCGCGGCCATGCAGCCGGTGCCCGCGGCGGTGATCGCCTGGCGGTAGATCTTGTCCATCACGTCGCCGCAGGCGAACACGCCCGGCACCGAGGTGCGCGTCGTGCCCGGCTCGACCTTGATGTAGTGATCCTCGTCCAGCGCCAGATGGTCCTGGAACAGCTCGGTCGCCGGATGGTGCCCGATCGCCACGAAGCCGCCGTCGACATCGAGACGGCTGGTCTCGCCGGTCTTGGTGTCCTTGAGCTCGAGCGCGCAGAGGCCCTGATTGCCCTCACCGCCCACGAACTCGGCGACCTCCTTGTTCCACAGCACCTTAATGCCGTGATGCTTGAACAGCCGCTCCTGCAGGATCTTCTCGGCACGCAGCGAATCGCGGCGATGGATCAGCGTCACTTCATGGCTGTGGTTGGTGAGGTAGAGCGCCTCCTCGACCGCGGTGTTTCCGCCACCGATCACCGCCACCTTCTTGCCGCGGAAGAAGAAGCCGTCGCAGGTCGCGCAGGCGGAGACACCCTGCCCGCGCAACTTCTGCTCGCTCTCAAGGCCGAGCCACTTGGCCTGCGCGCCGGTCGCGATCACCAGCGTGTCGCCATAATAGACGGTGCCGCCATCGCCCACGAGGCGGAAGGGGCGTTGCGACAAGTCGACCTCGACGATCGTGTCCCACATCATCTGCGCGCCGACATGCTCGGCCTGCGCCTGCATCTCCTCCATCAGCCACGGGCCCTGGATGACCTCGCGGAAGCCGGGATAATTCTCGACGTCGGTGGTGGTCGTGAGCTGGCCGCCCGGCTGGATGCCCTGCACCACGATCGGAGCGAGCCCCGCGCGCGCGCCATAGATGGCAGCCGAAAGGCCCGCCGGGCCGGAGCCCAGGATCAGCATGCGGGTCGAATGCGTAGCGGTCATGGATCGAAGCCTTCAGGATTTCCGTTTGCGCACCAGATAGGATGCGCCCCACCCCCGGCGCAACCACCGTGCGCCCCCAAGGTGGCGATAGATTTTCCTGACAGGATGGTAGCGGAGGAAGGACTTGGACCCCCGGCACGCGGATTATGCTATCGCGAACCCGCCACAAACAACGCGACTAAATCGGCAGTAATCTACCGATTTATTCGGGTACATCATCTCCGCTGTTCGAGCAATGACACAAATAATGACACGACCATCCGGACATTTTGTGCAGGATTTACCGGAAATGCTCTCACCATATCGCTCGCGGATCGATCTATTCCAGGACAAATTTAGTCAATGCCATCATGATGATGACCTCCATAGACGTTCGTCTCTCGGGATAGTCTGGCTGTCGGCATATGACCTCCTATTCCGTTAACGGAATACGAGATCGCGGTGGACGATGAGCCGCACGGCCGCGCCCGGTCGGATCGTGATCGTCGGCTGGGCCTGCATATTGCGGGATGTGATCTGGTCGCCGGCACGTGAGACGCTGTCCTGCGTCGACTGGCGGATCGCTTGGACGAGATCGCCCTGCCCGGAAAGCGCGAGCTGGGAACTCAGGCCGAGCAACGTCGACAGTGCCACGCCCTTGAGCTGCGACCATGTATGGAAATCGACCTTATCGGCGAGCCCGGCGTAGCCGGATGGATCGGCCGCCGGGACGTTGGCGATCTTCAGCAACGATCCATCGGGCATGATGATCCGCTGCCAGTCGAGCAATGCCCGTCTCTGCCCGAACGCCACGAAGCTGTCATAGCTTCCAACCAGCCGCGCGCCCCGTGGGATCAGCAGGATGCGGCCCGTGGGACTGCCATAGGCAGCCTCGGTAACCTGCGCGGTCAGATCCCCGGCAGGTCAGAGCGCAGCCCGGTGCTCAGGCTGGCAGCGATCACGCTGCCGGCCGAAAGCAGATCGGGCGAAGGCACCGCCGTTAGCCGATAGGCATTGCCTTCCCCTCCCCAGTCCTGCCCGGCGATGAAATCCGCCTTGCGCTGCTGCGCGTTTGGGTCGGCCGCCGGATCGAGGGCCAGCTTGCCGCTGTCCGAGGAGGACGATGGCGCTTCCGACGTCGCCGTGACGGCCGGCAAAGGCGCCGCCACCACATCGGCCCCGACTCCGCCGTGCACCAGTACCCCGATTCTCGTGCCGACTTCAGCTCGGCGAGGCGCTTCTGCCGCTTGGCAGCCGCATCCTGCTTGGCCTGCTGAGCGTCCCTTTGATCGACGAGCAGCGTAGCCTGCTGATGTTCGAGGATCGGTTTGCCAAGATCGCCCGGCAGCGGCGGACCGAGCCGGGGTACGGCACCACAGCTTGTCGGAAGGCCGTTCAACGCCTCGGGCGATCTCCTATCCGATTGCGCGGTCGCCGTCGGGTCAGCAACCTCATGCAGATGTCTCGAGCTGAGTGCATACCAGGCCATCGACAGGATGCTGGGGGAGCCCAGCACGGACAGCGCGATGATCACACTGTTGCGGAAGCGGATAGCCCGCGCGGGCTGGTCCGGATCGCCAGCGTCTCCGGATCGATCTTGTTCGGCGCAGGCTGAGCAACTGGCACAGGCTCCGCAGGAATGGGAGTGCTCTCCTCGCTCATGACGCCCTCCGGGAGGTAGCAGGCCGTGGCTGAACGCTTGCCGCGAGCAAGCTATATCGGCAGACGGAGCAGCGCCTTTGGATGAGTCATTTGTCGGCGATTTGGCACCCGTCCTAGGATCGCTCGAGCGGGCGCCCAGCTGGCGACCCGCAGAGATGTTGTGACCGGCGAGCCGGTCAACCGCTGGCTTCCAGCTGGGAATGTCGCGCTTGGCGCCTTGCTGGCGCCTGGGTTCATCGAAAGAGTCGGAGCGAGGTCCATCGCCGCGAAGAGGATTGAGAGGCAGAGGAATTCGGAATTCCGAGGTTTCTCGGTCCTACGAATGAGACATGCTGCACTGAAGGGAAGCAGGCTCATGCTGGACGGGAATGTGGTCAATGCAGGATGATTGGAATCGCGACGTCCGTCGTTTCTGGTTCACCGAGATACAGCCAGAAGCATGGTTTCGGGCCGATCCTGAGATCGATGCGGCGATCAGAATGCGGTTCCTCGAGCGCTATCGCGATCTTCGGAACCGGCCCGTCGCGACGCTGGTCGATACGCCAGAGATCGGCCTGGCCGCGGTTATCGTGCTCGATCAGTTTCCTCGCAATATGTTCCGCGGCACGCCCGAAGCCTTCGCCGCGGGCGCTCAAGCTCTGGCGCTGGCGGAGGCGGCGATCGCAGCCGGGCATGATCGGCGGCTCGACGTGGCGGAGTGTCAATTCCTCTACATGCCGTTCCAGCATAGCGAGGATCTCGAGGTTCAACGGCGCTCCGTCGCACTGTTTGCCCCGTTGGGCCCGGAACTCCTAGATTACGCCAAGCGCCATCTCGCGATCATCGAACAGTTTGGCCGCTTTCCACACCGCAACGATATTCTGGGTCGCGCGTCGACCGCGGCGGAGATCGCATTTCTCAAGACGACGCCGCCATTTTGAGGCTAGGCTTCGTGGACAAAGGGAAGCCACAGAAACGCTCAATCAGCCGCGAGTCATCCCGTCAAGCTTTGTGCACGAAACCTAGTCTTGCGTGAAGCGCTTGACCTTGTTCGGCAGATCCTTGCCCCTCGTGCGGCGCGAGGGCATCTGGACCGGGTTCTTCTTCTTCCAAGCGGCCCAGGTCATGGGACCGTCGGGCGTCTGGATGATCGTATCGTCGAGAGATTCTGCCATCGCCCTTCTCTACACCATGTCGCTCATGGGGGCACGCGGATGCGCGGCTAGCGAGGATGGCCCGCCTCGGGCGCGGTGGTGGTGATCGAGGATCACCTCTTCGAGGCAAACCATATGATGTGTCGCGGCCCCTTGCCGTTGCTGCGCGCCTTGACGGCCACCTCCTCCACCGAGAAGCCGGCTTTGACCAGTCGCCGCGCAAAAGCGGGATCCGAAGCCGCGGACCAGATGGCCAGAACGCCTCCCTGCCTGAGGGCCGCCTTAGCCGAGGCCAGGCCCGACAGCGTATAGAGCCGATCGTTCGCCAGCCGGACGAGACCGTCCGGCCCGTTGTCGACATCGAGCAGGATCGCGTCATAGGCGCCGCCCCCTTCGGCAATCACCATCGCGACGTCCCGCTCGTACAGGATGACGCGCGGATCATCGAGGCAACCGTCCGCCAGGCTCGCCATCGGGCCTCGCGCCCATTCGATGATTTGCGGAACGAGCTCAGCGACCGTGACGCTTGCCTCCGCATCGAGCCTGCCCAGGGCTGCCCGGAGGGTGAACCCCATGCCATAGCCGCCGATCAGGATGCGCGGCGCCTTGCGATCGCCCAGCCGCTCGCAGGTCATGGTGGCGAGGGCTTCTTCCGATCCGCTCATGCGACTGCTCATGAGTTCGTTGCGGTCAAGAACGATCATGAAGTCGCCCCCGCGCCGGAACAGCCGAAGCTCTTCGCCACCAGGAATATGGGCGGTGCCGATCAGTTCGCGAGGGGTCATGTCTGCTCCGGGATAGGAGCCCCCTTTAGGGGACTGCCCCGCAAAAGCGAACATGCTCTGCCCGCAAGCTCGTGCCATCGATTTTTGGAGAATCGCGTTGGCTGCCGTATCTGCGCCCGACAGGCGGCGTCCCCGCGCCATTTCCAGCGACAAAGGATTTCATCACTTACATGCCTTCATTCAAGCAACCGACCTTCCAGGAGCGCGGGGCGCTCGCTGCCAAAGCCAAGCAGGCGGCGCTCGAAAAGCTCCGTGCCAAGGTGCCGCTGGACGAAGCGACCATTGCCCAGCGGCAAGCTGCGCGCCTCGCCCGCGAGGCCGCCGAGGCCAAGGCGCGGGAGGAAAAGCGCGCGGCGCGGGAGCTCGAGACGACCGCCCGGAAGGCGCGCGCCCTCGAAGAGGCAGCACAGGACGAGAGCAAGGCGCCCGCTTTGACCGAAGCGGAGCGAAAGGCGGCACGCGATGCGCGTTACGCGGCTCGCAAGAGCCGGGTCGGCAAACGATGATCCGCTGATCGATGCGCGCCGTCGATCCCGCGGTGCTCGATCGACAGTCTTGAGCGGCATGTCCCTGAAGATCTTGTTTCGGTTACCAAATATAGGAGAGCTAGAATCGCAGTTGGGGCTCCGGCCCGCACTTGGCAGCGCTGACTTCCGCTCGTAATCGCGACGATGTCGTCGCGGCCCAGCAGCTGGAAGACGCGTTCGTCATTTTCCCCTCTTCCAGGTCACGCGCCAAGCGCCGTGATGCGCGTCGCCCGAACCTCATCCCCGACGGGAGGAGATCAGCAAGCGAACTCCCGGATCACCAGCCGGTCAATCCGAAGCACCGAGCCGCCCGCCTCACTTATGGACAGGCTTCTGCGCCGGCTGCTGGTCCCTACAACCGCCAGACATCGATCATGACGGCGTCAACGACGCGCTCACCCGGCCATTTCATGTCGGATCCGTGTCCGGTGGAGAATTGCGAGGATTGAGGAAAATCGCGGAAATCTGCGAATTATTATGACAGCCTCACGCACGGCCATCGCACGCGCAATCACTTTTCCCGATGGCCCCTAAGGGGTTGTAATATCTATCGAAAAGGATGGTAGCGGAGGAGGGACTTGAACCCCCGACACGCGGATTATGATTCCGCTGCTCTAACCAGCTGAGCTACTCCGCCCCAATTCGGGCCCGCCGGCATGCACCGGCGTCGGAGGGGGGCCTATAGATACGCTCGGGCGCGCGGTCAACAGGGTGTCGCATTCCCCGGAACCCTCGGGCCGCCGTCTCGTTTCGCCGCAGAGTAAGAGTGCCTTTCAGGGGAGTCCGATGGATCTCGCAACGCCTCTCGACCTCATTTGCCGTATCATCGTGCGTGCGCGCCAACTCGAAGCCCAGATACCCGAAGTCGACGACGATAGTGAGGCCGGCGATTCGGAGGAGGAGTTCGACACGCTAGGCGACGAGGTCGACGAGACGGTGATGGACGAGCTCCGCACCGCGATCGAGGATCTGGCCGACGATCAGCAGTCCGAACTGCTCGCACTCGCGATGGTGGGGCGCGGCACCTACGACCCCTCCGAATGGGAGGAAGCGCTCGATGATGCCAACGATCCTGCCAGCGAGTCGCCGGTCGACCAGTTGCTTGATATGCCCACGCTCGCCGAATATCTCGACACCGGCCTCGCCGCCTTCGAGTTGAGCTGCGACGGCGTCGGCCAGATCGACTGATCGCTCAGCGGGCGAAACGGTAGCGAGCAATCGGCTCCCACGGCCCACCTCGATAATAGAAGGTCGCCAGTCCCGCGACATCGAGCCACCGGGGCTGGGCAAACGCCGGCACAAGTTCGGCATGAAAACGACGCGCCAAGAGCAGATCGACTTTGTTCTGGAGGGTGACATGCGGGCGCCACGCAGCGGCGTCCTGTGGGATCAAGGCGTGGTGGAAGGCCTCGGCCAACCTTTCGCGAATCGCCATCAGTTCGTCGCTGCGAACGCGCAGCGCCACTCCCCGATCGAGCAGAAGCGGCTCGCCGATCGTCGCGGCAGGACGAGGCGCGCTCCGCGTTTCGGCAGTCAGCCTCGAGTCGAGCTCGGGGAGCAGGCTGGGTGGCAGATGGTGGAACAGCGTGATGTGCGCCGGCACGACATTGCGTGCCGTCGGGAAATGGGTGCGACGCAGACGGTCGAGCCAGGCGAAGTCGGCCGGGCCGATATCGGCCGTGACGATGATCGGCGCCGCTGACATCGCCTCACCCATCAGCGCAGGCGCGGTGGTGTCCGGCCGAACGCGGCCGGGCGGTCGACGTCGGCGGCACAGCGGCGATCGCCCGGGAGCAGCGCTACGCGGGTGCTACCGCGGCGGCCGGGCCCCTCGTCGCCGCGTGCCTCCGCGAGCATCGCCAGCGCTCGCCCTCGCAGCAGCACCGGATGACCCGGCCGGCCGCGGCATACCGGCCGCACCACCCCTGCCCCGCGCGGCCCCGAGCGAGCCAGGCGACCCGCCATCTCGGCCGGTAGCCATG
>DATGEV010000255.1:0-12725 GCA_035309885.1 Sphingomonas sp. | reverse complement strand
GACAAGGACGGCGTGGTGCTGGCGCCCGTCGATCCGCAGGCGATGCCCGATCTGCCGGTGGTGGTCGGCCCTGGTGCCAATGGCGAGGCGACCGCGCTCACCGGGCTGCTCGACGCGGTGCCGCGCCTCAAGCCGATGTTCGCAGGCGCCACCTGGGTCGGCACGCGCCGCTGGGACGTGCGCTTCCAGTCGGGCGAGACGTTGTCGCTGCCCGAGGGCGATGCCGACGCCAAGACCGCCTATGCCAAGTTCGATCGCATGGATCAGGCAGCCCGGCTGCTCGGCCAGGGCTTCGTCCATTTCGACATGCGCATTCCCGGCAAGTTCGTGGTCCGCGTCTCCAAGGAGCCGGGCCATGAAGTGGCTCCCCCCTCGACCGTGCCGGCGGGCACGGACGCGATCTGACGGGGGCCGGGGGCAATGGCACAGGGACGCAACGACAAGCTGATCACCGCGCTGGACATCGGCTCGTCCAAGATCTGCGCGCTGATCGCGGAGCGGGGCGACGGCGGTGAACTCAACGTGCTCGGCACCGGCCAGCGCGAGAGCCGGGGCGTGCGGCGCGGCTATATCGCCGACATGGAGCGCACCGAGGTCGCGATCCGCGAGGCGGTGGAGCAGGCCGAGCGCATCGCCGGCGTCAACATCGAGGAAGCGTGGGTCGGATTCTCCGCGGGTGGCCTCGTTAGCCGCGTCGCCTCGGTCGAGGTGGAGCTGGGCGGCCACCGCATCGAGCAGAGCGACATCGACGACCTTCTCGACGCCGGGCGCAACTCGATCGATCCCGAGGGGCGGATGGTGCTGCACGCGCAGCCGACGCTCTACACGCTCGACGATGTGCGCGGCGTCAAGAAGCCCCTCGGCCTCCATGCCGACAAGCTGGGCGTCGATATCCACGTCATCGCCGCCGACGCCTCGCCGGTGCGCAATCTCGATCTGTCGGTGCGCTCGGCGCATCTGGCGGTGAAGTCGATCGTGGCGGCACCGATCGCGACGGGCCTCGCCTGCCTGTCCGACGAGGAGCGCGAGCTCGGCGTCGCGCTGGTGGAACTCGGCGCGGGCGTCACCAACGTCTCGCTGTTCGCCGGCGGGATGCTCGTCGGGCTGGCCGCGATCCCCTATGGCGGCGCCGACATCACCGACGACATCGCCTCGGCCTTCGGTACGCGCCGTTCGCAGGCTGAGCGGATCAAGTGCTTCTACGGTTCGGCCACCACCAGCCCCCGTGACAACCACGACATGATCGACGTCGCTCCGATGGCGGGCGGAGAAGAGGGCACCGAGCCCCAGCGCATCACCCGCGCGCAGCTGATCGCGGTGATCCGGCAGCGGCTCGACCTGCTGTCGGGCGATATCGCCGCCGCGCTCAAGCAGCTCGGCTTTGCCGGGCCGGTGGGGCGGCAGGTGGTGCTGACCGGCGGCGGCGCCGAGCTGAAGGGCATCGCCGACTATATCCAGGGCGTGCTTGGCCGGGCTGTCCGCATCGGCCGGCCGCGCGGTCTGACGGGGCTGCCCGAGGCGCATGCCGGGCCGGCGTTCGCGACGATGACGGGCCTCGCGCTCTACGCGGCGTCGAACCCGGTGGACCTGCGCGGCGCCGATCCGGCGCGGCCGATCCCCGAGCGGACGACCCCGACCGGGCTCGTCCACCGCCTGATCGCAGCGTTTCGGAGCGGATATTGAACGCCCCGCCCAGAAAGATGTGGATTGTTCGTGATTTCGCGTGCGTCAGAGTGAGGCTTTTGGCAGAATCGGTCCGAGATAGGCGTGTCGGGGCACACGTAGTCCGGGCGTTCGGGGAGTTTGAGGTATGAGCATCGAATTCGTTCGGCCGGAAGTCGATGAACTTCGGCCGCGCATCAGTGTCATCGGCGTCGGTGGTGCGGGCGGCAACGCCATCGCCAACATGATCGAGGCCGAGGTCCAGGGGGTCGACTTCCTCGTCGCGAACACCGACGCGCAGGCGTTGAACCATTCGCCCGCGGAACGTCGCATCCAGCTCGGCCTGCGCATCACGCAGGGCCTCGGCGCCGGTTCGCGCCCGGAGATCGGCCGCGCCGCCGCCGAGGAAACCCACGAGCAGATCGAAAAGGCGCTCGATGGCGCGCACATGTGCTTCATCGCGGCCGGCATGGGCGGCGGCACCGGCACCGGCGCGGCTCCGGTCATCGCCAAGGCGGCGCGCGATCGCGGCATCCTGACGGTGGGCGTGGTGACCAAGCCCTTCTCGTTCGAGGGCTCGCGCCGCATGCGCTCGGCCGACGCCGGCATCGAGGAGCTTCAGAAGCACGTCGATACGCTGATCGTCATCCCCAACCAGAACCTGTTCCTGATCGCCAATCCGAACACCACCTTTAAGGAGGCGTTCAAGATGGCGGACGAGGTGCTGCAGCAGGGCGTGCGCGGCATCACCGACCTGATGGTCATGCCCGGCCTCATCAACCTCGACTTCGCCGACGTCCGCTCGGTCATGGGCGAGATGGGCAAGGCGATGATGGGCACCGGCGAGGCTTCGGGCGACAATCGTGCCATCGAGGCGGCCGAGAAGGCGATCGCCAACCCGCTGCTCGACGGCGTCAGCATGAAGGGCGCCAAGGGTGTGATCGTCTCGATCACCGGTGGCGAGGACATGCGCCTGATGGAGGTCGACGAGGCCGCCAACCACATCCGCGAGCTGGTCGATCCCGACGCCAACATCATCTGGGGTTCGGCGTTCAACAACAATCTCGAGGGCAAGATCCGCGTGTCGGTCGTCGCGACCGGCATCGAGGCCGATGCCGCCGTGCATGCCGAGCCGGCCAAGGTGTTCAGCTTCCCGGCCGCCAAGCCGCGCGTCGACGTGGCGCCGGCCCCGATCGTCCCGCCCGCGCCGATCGCGCCGTCGGTCGTCGCTCCGATCGAGCCGCCCGTCGTAGCGGAGACGCCGGCGGCACCGGTCGGCGAAGCCGACAGCGACGAGCTGCTGCTGGGCAGCGAGACGATCCTGACCCCGCCGGTGTCCACCAATCCGCTGCCGCCGCAGGACACGCCCTCGGATGGCCAGGCGGCGGGCGGCCGTCGCTGGCTCAACACCGGCGCCGACATCGAGGGCGAGACACCCCGTACTGCGCGCACCACCGGCGGATCGACGCGCGAGGGCGGCGGTACGCTGTTCGAGCGCATGTCGTCGATCGCGCGCGGCGCGGCGAAGGCACAGGTGGAGGAAGAGGACCGCTCGGCCGAGCGCCGTGATCCGCTCGATCTGCCGGGCTTTCTGAACCGCCAGAACAACCAGTAACGTCTTCCGCGAGGGGGCGGAGAGGATGCCGGGGCCGCGAGGCTCCGGCGTCTTTGTATCTGGACGGCGTGGTTCCACGGGAGGCCGCAAAACCAGCTCGAACCGGCGCGGTGGGTAGTGCTCCGGGCGCGTCGACGGGTGGAGCCTCTTGCGCGCGGGCGCGTCCTCGCCCAAAGCCTCCACCCATGCCAATCCTGTCCTCGCCCGGTGTGCTGCGCCGGTTGCTGCTGCCCGTCCTGCTCCTGTTCGCGGCGCCCGTCGCGCTGGCGCAGGGTCCGACCGACACCCCCGTCACGCCGGTTGCACAGGACAATGATCCCGCCGAGCTGCTGGCCCGCGCACTCCGCACGCTGCAGGCCGAGCCGCGCAATCTCGGGGCGCTGACTGCCGCTGGCCACAACGCCCTGCTGCTGGGCGACAGCAATGCCGCGGTGGGCTTCTTCGGTCGCGCGCAGGAAATCGCGCCGCGCGACGGGCGGGTGAAGGCGGGGCTCGGCTCCGCGCTGGTCCAGCTCGAAAAGCCGCAAGACGCGCTGCGCCTGTTCGCCGATGCCAGCCGGCTGGGCGTGCCCGATGTCGAGTTCGCCGCCGATCGCGGCCTCGCCTACGATCTCACCGGCGATCCCAAGCGGGCGCAGCGCGACTATGCGCTGGTGCTCGCAGTCCATCCCGACGACGACACCACGCGCCGCCGCTTGGCGCTGTCGCAGGGCATTTCGGGCGACAAGTCGGCCGCGCTCCAGACGCTCGATCCGCTGGTTCGCAAGAAGGACATCGCCGCCTGGCGCGCGCAGACCTTCGTGCTGGCGATGAACGGCGACACCAAGGGTGCCAACGACATCACCCGCGTGATGCTGCCGCAGCAGGCGACGATGCTCCAGCCGTTCCTGGCGCGGCTGGCCGGACTGACGCCCGCCGCCAAGGCGCGCGCGGTGCATTTCGGCGAGATGCCGGCGGCCGGCCAGCGCTATTCGCCAACGGAGCTCGCCAATATCGGCACGCAGCCGACCTATGCGCCCGCGCCGCGGAGCGATCTCGCCCCCGTCACCCAGGGAACCCAGTTCGCGCAGGCGCCGACGATGTCACCGCCGCCGCCCGTGCTCGAGCCGGGGATGCCGAGCCCGGCTGCTGCCGGCCATTATGACCTTCCCCACGTCGCCGCCGATCGTGCCGCGCGCACGATCGGCACCCCCGTCATCCACGACCGCACCAGTGGCGACGAGGACACCCGCTCCAGCCGGTCGAAGAGCAGCGCCCGCAACAGCAGCCATGCCGACGAGGACGAGGATTGCGTCACTGTCAAGGTGAGCAGCAAGGCCTCGCGCGGCGGCCGCCATCACCACAAGGGCAAGGTGGCGACCAAGACCGTCTGCAAGGCCCACAAGGGCAAGGGCGGCGAGGATCAGGCCAGGAGCCGGACCAAGGCGTCCGGCGCCGATGAGAGCGAGGATTGCACGCGTGTGAAGACCACGACGCGCGGCAGCAGGCACCACAAGGGCCACGCCACCACCAAGCTCGTCTGCAAGAAGAGCAAGGACGAGGACAGCGCGACCAGCGTGAAGGGCAAGCACGGTAAGTCGACCGTTGACGATGCGGATGACGAGGCCAGTACGGGCAGCACGTCGTCGGCCCACGGCAAGGACTGCAAGTCGGTCAAGGTCACGAGCAAGGCGACGCGCCACCACAAGGCCAAGACCACGACCAAGCTCGTCTGCAAGACGACCGACGACGATGACGCCACCCCGGTCAAGGGGAAGAAGGGCGCGTCCAAGTCCAAGTCCAAGTCCGCCGCCGCCGACGAGGTCGACGACAGCAGCGCCAAGGGCCGCAAGACCTCCGCGCACGGCAAGTCCGCCAAGACCGCCGCCAAGACCGCCGACGAGGGCGACGACGACAGCGCGTCCAAGTCCTCCAAGGCGACCGGGACCGAGAAGGGCGCGCATTACTACGTCCAGGTCGCGGGCGGCGCCCGCAAGGCCGACATGGACAAGGCCTGGGCCGGCGTGAAGAAGAAGGCGCCCGAGCTGATGAAGGGCAAGACGCCCGCCACCACGCCGCTGCACGCCACGCACCGCCTGATGGTCGGCCCGTTCAAGGACGAGGATGAGGCGCAGGCCTTCGTCAACAAGATGTCGGGCAAGGGCTTGTCGGGCTTCGTGGTGAAGACCAACAAGGGCCAGAAGGTCGAGAAGATCGACGCCGCCCCATGAGGTGGACGGCATCCTATGCGGCGGACCCGACGAAGAGCCGGGGCCGCCGTCATGTCGAGCCCGGCGGCGAAACCCGCGGCCCCCGCGACGCCTTCCAGCGCGATCGCGACCGCATCGTCCACGCCATCGCCTTCCGCCGGCTGCGCCACAAGACGCAGGTGTTCGTGGCGCCCGACGGCGATCATTTCCGCGTGCGCCTCACCCACAGCCTGGAAGTCGCGCAGATCGGGCGCACCATCGCCCGCGCGCTCGGCCTCAACGAGGATCTCACCGAGGCGCTGTGCCTCGCGCATGACATCGGCCATCCGCCCTTCGGCCATGCCGGCGAGGACGCGCTGAAGGCGGCGACGATGCCGGCCGGCGGCTTCGATCACAACGCGCACACGCTGCGCATCCTGACCAAGCTCGAAACCCCCTATCCGCGCTGGCCGGGGCTCAACCTCACTTGGGACATGCTGGAAGGGCTGGCCAAGCATAATGGCCCGGTCCGCCACCCGACCTGGGCGCTGGTCGAGGCGGACGCCGACTATCCGCTGGAACTGACGAGTTGGGCCTCGCTGGAGGCGCAGGTTGCCGCGATCGCTGACGACATAGCATATGACAATCACGACATCGACGACGGACTGCGCGCCGGTATCCTCGATCTCGATGCGCTGTGCGAGGTGCCGCTGGTGGCGCGGCGCTGGGCGGCGGTGTGCAATCGCCACAGCGACGTGGTGCGCACGCGGCTGCGGCAGGAGCTGGTGCGCGATCAGATCGGCGTGATGGTCAACGACGTGATCGATGAGACCCGCCGCCGCGTCGCCGAGGCGGGCGTCGAGACCGTCGACGATGTGCGCGCGGCCGGCCGAGCGCTGGTCGGCTTCTCGCCCGAGATGGCGGCGGACGAGCGCATGCTCAAGCGCTTCATGTACGCGACGCTCTACCACAGCCCCTCGCAGCTGGAGGTGGCCGAGGTGGCGCGTGGGCTGCTCTCGCGCCTGTTCGCGGCCTATGCGGCGGACCCGGCGCTGCTCCCCGACGAATGGCGCGCCGCGCTGCCCGAGGCGGAGCCCACACGCACCCGCCACATCGCCGACTTCATCGCCGGCATGACTGACCGCTACGCCATCGCGCGGCACCGGGAAGTGGCCGGCCCGGTGGATCTGCCCGAAGGATTCTGACGCGGGGCGAGAGGCCGGCGGTGGTGTCAGCTATTGGCGGGTAGCGGTCGGGTAGCTCCCGGGATCACCCCATCAGGAAGCCGACATTCAGCAACGCTCGTTCGAGGTCGCTCTTCGTCATTGTCTTCGTATTGCGCTCAGCTGAGTTCTTGGGCGAGTCCGATGAGAAGCCCTTCAGGCCCACGGATGTAGCAGAGCCGATACGCGTCTTTATACTGGACTACTTCGCCTACGAGCTGCGCGACGCGCGTGCGGAGCCTTTCAAGCGTCTCGTCGATGTCGTCCACGGCGAACATGACGCGGAGGTAGCCTAGGGCGTTGACCGAGGCGTTCCGGTGATCTGCGACGACAGGCGGCGTGAGGAAGCGGGAGAGCTCGAGCCGGCTGTGGCCGTCCGGTGTGCGCATCATAGCAATCTCGACACGCTGATCGCCCAGTCCAGTGACACGAAGATCGCGCCAAGATCGACACGGATAGCGGCAGGCGAGTGGGGTTGATCTGCTACGAGCATGGTTGCCTCCACAAAGTTCAGGTCAGCAACCGCACTCTGCCAAAGCGTCAGTCGCTATCCGCCCTCGCCATGGGATCTTTCGGGGGCGACGAGAGCGACCACGAACGGACGAAGTTTGGGGCGCAACCAGTCACCCTTCCGATGTAGGATTTCGCGTGACACAGTGACGCTGGAGGGTCGTGAAACCCCTCACAATGCCGGATGATCGAGCCGCACGCCGACTGCGCGGCGTCCGGCGTATGTGCGATGATTTTCACATATATGCACGTAAAATCAATAGTTTAAATCGTCAGGCTCCGCTGTGTTTTTGACCCGTCTTGGTGTCAACTTTGTCAATTTCGGTTCCATCAGACTTCGTCTCGGTCTGGGCGAGCCGGGTCACGACATAGATGGTGAGGCAGAGGCTGGCGAAGCCCAGCCACGCATAGGGGCGCAGCAGGGGCAGGCCGAGTAGCACCAGGCTGGTGTTGCCGCCCGGGATGAGCCGGGCGCCGCCGCCCATGATCGTGCCGCCGATCAGGCAGCGGAGCAACCTTCGCCGCTCGGGGAGCCGGAGTTTCAGGCGCCCTGCGGTCCATCCCCCGAGGATCGCGCCGCCGAGCAGCGTCAGGTTGAGCGCGAGCTTCGCGCCCGTCCTGTGCGTCGCGCCGTGGGCGAGATCGGCAAGCAGCGCGGTGTAGGTCCAGGGGCCGGCGGCCTCGAGCGCCACGAAAAAGGCGATCCCGATCACCGTGGTCGCGAGATGGGGCGACCAGGCGTGGCTCAGCCCCGCCCGCCCGCCGCGCCGGATCTGCCATCCATGGGTGCACAGCCGGGCGAAGAGAAGAATCGCCACGCCCACCGCGAGCCACACCGGCGTGCCAGCCATGAAGGAGGGCGCCGCGAGCGGGGCCGGGTTCGGCAACGAAGACGCGACGACGGCGCCGAGGTAGATGCCGGCCGGCGTCGCGAGATAGGCCCAGTCCCCCGATCCGATCCGGGTGACCGATCCGAACGCGCAGGCCCGGTTGACGAACGCCCCGATCCCGAACAGCGCGCCGCCGGCGAAGGTCGTGACGCCGACGGCATAGCTCACCGGCATGACGGGCAGGCGCCCCAGCCCGGCGAGCAGCGTCAGTCCGCCTGCCACCCAGAGCGAGGCCTCGAACATCGCGACCAGCCGTCCGAAGCGATGGTCCGTGACGATCTCCTCGATCGCGGCGATGGTGCAGGTTCCGCCCCGCTGGTTGGCGAACCCCATGACGCCGACCGCGGCGAGGGCGATCAGGAAATAGGGGCTTTCCATCGCGGATCCCTTTGGATCGGCGGCCCTGTGCGGGCACGCCCTGCTGTCATAACGGAATTGGCCGCGATGGGCGATTGGGCATCCGATCCGGATCGATTCCGGCTTGTGGGTCGGTGGGCCCTTCAGGCCATGGCATGGTCCGTCTGGCGAATGGCGAAGCGCGCGATCAGCCAGCTGCGGACAAGGCTGATGGTGGGATCGGACAGGTCTTCGGGGCGCAGCTTGAGATAATAGCCGAAGCCGTCGTCGATCACGGAATCATAGGGCGCGCACAGACATCCCGATGCGATTTCGCGCGCGAACATGTCGACATCGGCAAGCGCGACGCCATCGGCGTTCATCGCATAGCTGACCGCGAGCGAGGCGGTATCGAACGCGAGGCCCCGGTCCGTGTCGAGTTCGATCCGGCACTGATTGGCGAAGACCTTCCACAGCAGCCCGCGCGGCTCGCCCTCGAGCTTGACGTGCAGAAGGTGGTTGTCGGCGAGGAACTGCTCCAGCGACTTGCCGGCATGCCGGGCGGCGGTCTGCGGCGAGCACACCGGGGCGACCCGCACCATCCACAACAGATCGGTGACACGATCGTCGATGTTGGGCCGATCGAACACGATCGCCATGTCGGTCTCGTTGGATGGCAGGCCGGTGACATGCGAGCTGGAGATGTCGATCCGGATATCGGGATGCTCGGTGTGAAAGGCCTGGAGCATCGGCATCACCACCTGCTGGAGCAGCGAGGGCGGAATATGGATGCGGATCGGCCGGCTGGCGTTGGGATTGAGGCAGATCGCATTCATCGTCTGTTCGAGACGGTCGAAGGATTTGCGTACTTCGGGGAGGAGGGCCTTGCCCGCCGCGGTCAACGCCAGCGACGATCCCGATCGGTCGAACAGCTTGTGGCCGAGCAACTCCTCGAGGCTGATGATGTGGCGGCTGACGGCGCTCTGCGAAACGTTCAGCGCCTGCGCGCCCGCCGTGAAGCTGAGCCGCTCCCCGACGGCGTCGAACGCTCGCAACGCATTGAGCGGGAGCCAGCGTCGGTTGACCGGTTGTATCCTTGGTATGGCGCTGCCCCTGACCCAGATCTCTGATCTGTTACAATAACAAGCGTGTTTCTACGGCGGATGCAACACCGTCCGCGCGGGGGCCATCGGTCCTCGGCGAGCCCGCGCCCACATTTTCACATGCCGCCATGATGAAATGCGATTTTTCATCATGGCCGCGGTCATGCGACCTACAGTGACAAGGGATCGGGAGATTTCGGTTGGACTTGGGGCATATCTCCGCGTTGTTGCGCGCACGCCCTGCCGGGCATTCGTTGCCCCAGGGGCTCTATACCGACGCGGCCGCGTTCGAATTCGATCTGGCCGCGATCTTTGGCGAATCCTGGCTGTTTGCCGGGTTCGAGGCGGAGCTGCGCCAGCCGGGCGAATATCTGTCGCTGACCGTCGGCCGGTGGCCGGTGCTGATCATCCGCGACCGCGACCATGTCCTGCACGCGTTCCACAACAGCTGCCGCCATCGCGGATCGATCCTGTGCCAGCCCGGCCGCGGACGCGAGCCGCGCCTGGTCTGCCCCTATCATCGCTGGACCTACGGTCTCGACGGCAAATTGCTGGCGGCGGGGCGCATGCCCGATGATTTCCGCAAGAGCGAGCATAGGCTGCGGCCGATCCACCTCGAAGCCTTCGCTGGGCTGATCTTCATCTGCTTCGCCGCAACCCCGCCGTCGATCGAGACGATGCGCCGCGATCTGACCCCGCTGCTGGCGCCGCACAATCTCCAGCACGCCAAGCTCGCCTACCAGTCGACGCTGGTCGAACATGCCAACTGGAAGCTGGTGATGGAGAATGGCCGCGAATGCTATCATTGCGCGACCGGCCATCCCGAGCTGGCGCTGACCTTCCCGGTCAACGCCTCGGCCTATTTCGATCTCGACGGTGCGGAGGCCCGCGCGTTTGAGGCGCGGATGCTCGCTCTGGGGTTACCGCCGGGCCCGGTGGGGGAGGAGTGGTGGCAGGCGGTGCGCTTCCCGCTCAACAGTGGCACCGTCGCGATGACCACGAACGGCCAGTTCAGCGTGAAGAAGCTGATGTGCGAGGCCGGCGGCGGCGACATCGGCTCGATGCGCTGGGCGCTTGAGCCCAACAGCTTCAGCCACTCGACCAGCGAATATACCTTCGCCTTCACCGCCATGCCGGTGACGCCGACCGAGACGCACGTCGTCTCGAAATGGCTGGTGCATGAGGATGCGGTGGAAGGCGTCGATTATGACATCGAGACGCTGACGGATCTGTGGACGCGCACCAACCTGCAGGACAAGGAATTCGCCGAGAACAACCAGCTCGGCGTGCAGTCGCGCGGCTACACGCCTGGCCCCTACAGCGCGGACGCGGAATCGCTGACGCTGCGCTTCGTCGACTGGTATTGCGCCAAGGCTGCCGACTATCTGGAGCGGGCGCAGGCATGAGCAGGTCCGACGTGCCCGGCTGGCATCCCGAAACGCTGGCGGTGCGTGCCGGCTATCACCCCGAAGGGGCGGCGAATGCCGCCAAGCCGCCGCTCTACATGACCTCCACCTTCGCTTATGCCTCGGCACGGCAGGCGAAGGATATCCACGAGGCCTATTTCGACGGCGCCGGCCCCGAAGTGGGAGGGGCGGGGCATATCTACGCCCGGCTCGGCCATCCCAATCTCGACATGGTCGAGGCACGGCTGGCGGCGCTCGACGGGGCGGAGGGCGCCGCGGTGTTCAACAGCGGCATGGCGACCCATAGCGCGATCGCCCTCGCGCATCTGCGTCCCGGCGACGCGGTGGTGTTCAGTCGCCCGATCTATGGCGGCACCAACGGTCTCTATACCGGCCTGATGCCTGGCTTCGGCGTCGCCCATGCCGAGTTCGCCGACGGTTGCGACCGAACGAGCATGATGGCAGCGGTGGAGACCGCGCTTGCGGCCGGTCCGCTCAAGCTGATCGTGGTCGAAAGCCCGGCCAATCCCACTGCCGCGATCGTCGATATAGCGATGATCGTCGCCATTGCCGACGAGGTCGGCGCGCGCACCGGCACCCGGCCGATCGTCGTGGTCGACAACACGCTGCTTGGCCCGCTGATGCAGCGCCCGATCGAGTTGGGCGTCGACCTGTGCATGACCTCGCTCACCAAATATTGCGGTGGGCACAGCGATCTGCTGGCCGGTGGTGTTTCGGGCCGGGAGGCGCTGATCGCGCCCCTGCGGCTGCTGCGCACGACGCTCGGCAGCCATCTCGATCCGTTCACCTGCTGGCTGCTGCTGCGATCGATGGAGACAGTGCACCTGCGCATGGAACGCGCGATGGACAATGCCCGTGCCGTCGCCGAATTCCTGCGCGCGCATCCCAAGGTGGCGGGCATCACCTATCTCGGTTTTCTCGCCGAGGGGACGCCGGAGCGTGCGGTCTATGACCGGCAATGCCGGGCGGCGGGATCGACCTTCTCCTTCGCGGTGAAGGGCGGCCAGGCGGAGGCGTTCCGTTTCCTTGATGCGTTGCGGCTGCTGCGTTTCGCGGTGAGCCTGGGTGGGTCGGAGACGCTGATCACCCATCCCGCCACGACGACGCATTACGCGCTCTCGTCTGCCGAGCGCGCGGCCGGTGGCATCACCGACGCGACGCTGCGGCTGTCGGTGGGCATCGAGCATGTCGACGATCTGATCGCCGATCTCGCGCATGGGCTGGATGCGATCTGATGGTGCGCGACGTCCATGCGATCGACGGCAAGATCTCTGCCCCCGACGTCTGCTTCGATGTCGTTGTGGTCGGTGCGGGCGAGGCCGGCACCGCAGCGGCGATCGCCGCGGCCAAAGGCGGCGCCTCGGTTCTGCTGATCGACGAGAATCCGGTTGCCGGTGGACTGATGGGCACCGACGTGCCGCTGTTCTACGGCGGCCGGATGACCGCGGCCGTGCAGCAGCCGGGCCGCATGCTGGAGCAGGTGTTCGCCAGCAACCCTGCGCTGGAGGCGGCGTTCGAGGCCGGCGTCGATGTCCGCCTGGGGACGGTCGCCTGGGGGCTTTACGTCAACGGCCCGGCGATGCGCGCGCTGCCAGAACCGATGCTGGGTATCGCCGACGCCGAGCGCGCGACGATGATCGGTTTCGGCCGGCTGGTGCTGGCGACCGGCGCGCGTGATCTGGTGCTGGGCTTTGCCGGGTGGAACCAGCCGGGCGTGATGGGCGCGCAGGGCTTTGCGGCGCTGCTGACGCGCTATGATGCGCTGGCCAGCCGCCGTGTGCTGGTGGTCGG
>DATGEV010000254.1:0-34197 GCA_035309885.1 Sphingomonas sp. | reverse complement strand
GAGGTGCAGCTCCTGATGGATGATGGCGATGCCCGCCGCCTGTGAATCGCGCGGGCCCGTGAAGGCGACCGGCGCGCCGTCGACCAGCAGCCGGCCGCTGTCCGGCCGATATTCGCCGGCGAGGATCTTGAGCAGGGTCGACTTGCCCGCGCCATTCTCCCCCATGAGCGCGCGAACCTCGGCGCCCGCGACCGAGAAGGAGACGCCGTCGAGCGCGACCACGCCGGGGAAGGTCTTGCCAACCCCCTGATAGGTGAGCAGCGCGGTCATGCGGCCTCCGCCCTGAGCAGGCCGCGGAAATTGGCGCGGTCCATCAGTGTGCCGGTGGTGTAGGTGACGAGCGGTGGCGGCACGTTGCGCGTGATCCAGTCATACATCATCACGGAGGTGTCGTAGCCGTGCCGGCGCGGGCTCAGCAGGACGGAGGCGTGGAAGCCGGTCGGCTGGGGCTTGGAGAATTCGGCCTCGGCCGTGCCCGAACCACCGATGCCGACGCCGATCACCGCGTCCTGCCCAAGGCCGAGCCCTTCGGCCGCGCGCACGCCGCCCAGCACGCTTTCGTCGTTCATGCCAAGGATGATCCAGCGACGGATCGCCTGTCGCTGGGTGAGCACCGGATCGGCTGCGGTGAAGCCGCCCTCGGTATCGGTGGTCCGCTGCGGCGCGCTGTAGATGTGCGCGGGGAGGATGCCGCCCTGGAGCGCGGCGCGCACGCCGCCTTCCGTCCGCTCCCGGCCGGTGTCGAGGCTGTCAAAGGCGAGGCGCAGCACGCCGGTTTCGGCAGGATTCCAGCCACGGCGGCGCGCTTCCGCCATCGCCTCGCGCCCCGCCATCTCGCCGATCGCGGCCGCCGAGATGCCAACATAGGGGATGGAGTCGATCGGCTGGCCGTCCGGCCCGATCAACCGGTCATCGACCGAAAGCAGCTTCAGTCCATTGGCCTGCGCGCGCAGCCTGACCGCGGTGCCGAGCTTGGGATCGGGCGTGCAGATCACGAAGCCCTGCGCATATTGCGCGTAGAGATTGTCGATCGCGGCCAGCACCCGGTCGCCATCCTCGGCGCCGATGCGGATCAGCTCGAAGCCCTTGTCGCGGGCGGCCATGCCAGCGAAACGCCACTCGTCCTGGAACCATTGTTCCTCGGGTTGCTTGACGAGGAAGCCAATGCGAATCCTGCCGCTGGGCCGTGTGCATCCGGCAAGCGCCGTGGCGGCGCCGAGCGCGGCCGAACCCGCCAGAAACCCCCGCCTTGAGATCACAATCCCTCCCGAGTCCACGGCTTTGCGCCGCCTCTGTTCGTGGCGGCATTATCATGCCCCTTTGCGAACGGGTCAAGATTAAGTAATATAAATCTGCTTCAAGGGAGAAGGCATGCCGGACTATCGGATCATCGCGCGCGAAAGCAGGGACACGCTGGGCGAGGGGCCATGCTGGTCGCCGGCGCGTGGCTGCCTGTTCTGGGTGGATATCATGGCACCGGCATTGCACCGCATGGACCTTGCGAGCGGTGCAGTCACCAGCTGGGCGATGCCCGAACGGATCGGCTGGGCGATCGAGCGCGAAGGGCGCGACGATTTCATCATCGGGCTCAAGAGCGGCTTTGCGGAACTGTCACTGGAGCCCTTCGCGATCCGTCCGATCGGTACTCCCGAGCCGGACCTGCCGGACAACCGGCTGAACGATGCCAAGGTGGATGCCTGTGGGCGCATCTGGGCGGGCAGCAAGGATGATCGGGACGAACAGGCTTCCGGCCGGTTGCACCGACTCGATCCGGACCTCCGCTGGTCGACGCATGATGAAGGCTATCAGGTCACCAACGGCCCGACCTTCAGCCCCGATGGCGAAACCCTCTATCACACCGACAGCGGTGCGCGGACGGTCTATGCCTTTGATTTCTCGCCCGACGGCGCGCTCTCGCACAAGCGCGTCTTCCTCCGTTTCGAGGAGGATATGGGCTATCCCGACGGCATGACGACGGACAGTGAAGGAGGGATCTGGATCGCGCACTGGGGCGGCGCACGGATCAGCCGCTTCCGTGCCGACGCGAGCTTCGACCGATCGATCATGCTGCCGGCCACCAACATCACCAGCATCGCGTTCGCAGGCGACGCGCTCGATCGGATGTTCGTCACCTCCGCCGCCATGGGCACCGAAAACGAGGAACATGCAGGCGCGCTGTTCGAGGTGTTCGCTGGAGCCACCGGACTGCCGTCGCGGAGGTTCGCGGGATGACTATCGCCCTGATTGGAGTCGACTGGGGAACGAGCAACCTCCGCGCCTGGGCCTTTGATGGCGAGGGCGCGGTCGTCGCAACCTGCAAGCAGGGAGCGGGCATCTCGGCCGTGCGTGACGGCAACTATGCGGCTGTTCTGCGCCATCTGGTCGACGGCTGGACGGATGGGAGCGTGCCGATCCTGCTCGGCGGCATGATCGGCAGCCGCCAGGGCTGGCACGAGGCACCCTATCTGGCCTGCCCGGCGGCGCCGTCCGGCCTCGCCGCGCGCGCGCTCCGCTTCGATACGGGGTTCGGTCCCGGCTGGATCGTACCGGGCGTGTCCTGTGTTGATACGTCGGGGGGGCATGACGTGATGCGGGGCGAGGAGGTGCAGTTGCTCGGCGCCGGCGTCCGCGATGGCACGGTGATCCTCCCCGGCACGCACAGCAAGTGGGTCGGCATGGAAGACGGCGCCATCTGTCGGTTTCGCACCTTCATGACCGGCGAGATCTTCGCGCTGCTCCGCACCCATTCGCTGCTGGGCCGGCTGATGGAGGACGGGCCGGGCGATCCCGGCGCCTTCGATCGCGGCGTCGAGCGTGCGTTTGCCGATCCGGCGCTGACCGCGCTCCTGTTCAGTGTGCGGACCGAGGGATTGTTCGGCCATATCGAGCCGCATGGCCTTGCCGATTATCTCTCCGGCCTGCTGATCGGCGCCGAACTCGCGGCCGCTGATCGCGCGGCCTCGACGACGATCATCGGCGAGGGAGCGCTCGTCGAGCGCTATGTCCGCGCGATGGCTCGGGCTGGTTTCCCTCCGCCCCAGGTCGTTGCCGGAGACGAGGCGGCCGCGGCGGGTCTGTGGCGGATCGGCCACGATATTGTGCAAGGAGCTTGCCTGTGAGCTGGATGAATATTTTCGAGGGCGTGCCGCTGGTCGCGATCCTGCGTGGACTGACGCCCGCCGAGGCCGAGCCGATCGGTGCGGTGCTGCTGGAAGCCGGTTTCCGCTGTCTCGAAGTGCCGCTCAATTCGCCTCAGCCGCTCGAAAGCATCGCGATTCTGCAGCGGCGGTTCGGTGACCGAGCGCTCATCGGGGCGGGGACGGTGCTGAACGCCCAGGCCGTCACCGAGGTCGCGGATGCGGGCGGCCGGATCATCATTTCGCCCAACACCAATGTCGAGGTGATCCGCGCGACCAAGGCGCGGGGGCTCATCTCCTTTCCGGCCTTCTATACGCCAAGCGAGGCTTTCGCCGCGCTCGACGCCGGCGCCGATGCGCTCAAGCTGTTCCCGGCCGAGGTGGCGGGCCTAGCCATGCTGAAGGCGTTGCGCGCGGTACTGCCCGCCGATGCCAAGGTCTTTCCGGTGGGTGGCGTCGATCCCGCCTCGATGGCGGCCTATCGCGCGGCGGGCGCGGCGGGCTTCGGTATCGGCTCCTCGCTCTACGCCCCCGGACGTTCGCCGGTGGAGGTGGGCGCGCGCGCCATGGCGCTCGTGCGGGGATACAAAGAGAGTGCGGCATGACGTTGGACTTGCGCGACGGTCCGAAGAAGGCGAGTCATCATCCATGAGCGACAGCTTTTCACGATCGAACCGCGAAGGCCGCAATCTTACGGCGACGATCACGCAGGATCTCGGCCGCGCGATCGTCACCGGTCGTTTCAGCAACGGCATCGTCTTTCCTTACGAGGCCGAGCTGTGCAAACAATATGGCGTGAGCCGGCCGGTGCTGCGCGAGGCGGTCAAGATGCTGACCGCGAAGGGTCTGCTCGCGGCCCGGCCGCGTCAGGGCACCTCGGTGCAACCCGAGGATCAGTGGAACCTGCTCGATCCCGACGTTCTGCACTGGATGCTGGAGCGCAAGTTCAGCATCGAGCTGATGGTCGACTTCACCGAAGTTCGCCTTGCAATCGAACCGCGGGCTGCGGCGCTGGCCGCCACGCTCGGAACAGAGGCGCAGCATGCGCGAATCATGGATGCGATCGAGCGGATGGTGGCGGCGGACGCCGGCGACGACGACGCGCTCGCGGCCGACATCGCCTTTCACGTGGCGGTGCTGGAGGCGAGCAACAACCGTTTCTTCCGCCAGTTCACCGATCTCGCCGAGGCGACACTGCGCTTCAGCATCCGTCGCACCAACGCCTATAAGGGCGTGCCGCGTGCCAGCGCGGCCGAGCATAAGGCGGTGGCGGATGCCATCGTCGAGCACGACCCCAAGCGCGCCCAGCATGAAATGTACGTCCTGATCGAAGGGGCGCTTAATCTGCTGCTCGATGCTGGCGGCCACATTCGACAGGGCGGCTGACGGTATCGGCCTAGAGCGAAATCCGCTCCGATTGCATCGGATCGGCTACTCTAGGTCGTTGGTTTGACGCGATTTCCGAGTCAGCGGATGATTCCATCCGCTTCGAAATCGCTCTAGCGGCTTGAAAAGCGCATCCGCGTTTCGCTGCGGTAGGTCTCGCCGGGGCGCAGCAGCGTTGACGGGAAGTCGGGGCGGTTGGGGCTGTCGGGGAAGTGCTGCGCTTCGAGTGCGATGGCCTGACGGCGAACGAAGGGGCGCCCCTCGCCATCACGCAAGCTCCCGTTGAAACCGTTGGCGCTGTAGATCTGGAGGCCGGGCTCCGTCGTGACGAGCTCCAGGCAGCGGCCGCTCTCCGGATGTTCGAGCCGCGCCGCCGGCGACGCGGCAGGGTCAAGCAGGAAACAGTGGTTCAGGCCATCGCCCGTTCGCAGTTGGGGATGATCGGCCAGGACGAGCGCGCCGATCATCCGGCCTTCACGCAGGTCAAAAGGCGTGCCGGTGACGGGCATGGGGGGCCCCGGCAGCGGGATCGCCGTGGCGTCGATTGGCAGGATCGCCTCGGCGGCCACCGTCAGCCGGTGCTGCGCGATGCTGCGCGAGCGCCGGCCCGCAAGGTTGAAATAGGGGTGTGAAGCCATGCCGACATGGGTCGGCCGGTCGGTTGTGGCGGTATAGCGGACGATGAGTTCGCCGGGCGCGCCGAGCAGGAAGTCGGCCTGCGCCTCCACGCGACCCGGGAAGCCCTGATCGCCATCGGGGCTGACATGGCGCAGGCGCACACCCGGCGCATCGCGGAGGATCTCTGCCTGCCACGCAACCCGGTCGAAGCCGATCGGGCCGCCGTGGAGCTGGTTGTCCCCCTCGTTGGCGGCGAGGCGATGCTCTTGCCCGTCGATGGTGAAGCGCGCGCCGGCGATCCGGTTGGCGGTGCGCCCGATCGTCGACCCGAGATAGGGCCAGCCCGCCTGCAGGGCGGGATCGAGATAGTCGGCCAGTGTATCGAGGCCGAGAAGTACGTCCTCGACCAGCCCCGCGCGATCCGGCACGCGGATCGAGACGAGCGAGGCGCCGTAGCTCGACACGCGCACTTCGAGGCCGTGTCCGTCGGCCAGCGTCGCCAGCATGACCGGCTCGCCGCCGGGCAGTTCTCCCCATTTCCGAAGTTCGATCATGATGACGCCTTACAAGAACGGGCGGCCCCAAGGGACCGCCCGCGGAAGTTGGGAAGGAAGGATGGATCAGAAGGTGGCGCGCACGCCACCGGAAATGACGCGACCGGTCTGGTAGAGGCCCGCGAACCGATCCTTGAACGAGGAGTAGATGCGCTGCTGTGCGTTCGTCACGTTCAGCACATCGACGAACACGCCGAGGTTTCGGGTGAGCTTGAGGCTGCCGGTGAGGTCGAGCTGGCCGTAGCTGTCGACGTTGGTCGGCTGGCCGTTGTCGCCGAAGGTGTTGCGCAGGAAGGGCGCGCGCCAATTGTACGCCACGCGGACCTGCACGGGCCCCTTCTCGTAGAAGCCGACGACGTTGGCACTGTCCGACAGGCCCTCGACGTTGAACACTTGGCTGGTGAGCGACGGATCGAAGGTCGTGGAGCTTTCCACCTTGGTGTAGTTGGCCGAGAAGCCGAGCCCGTCAAAGGGTGCGGGCAGCAGCTTGTCGAAGGTGTACTGCACCGTTGCCTCGAAACCGTAGACGGTAGACTTGTTGGCGTTAATCGGGCGCGTCACCAGGAACTGTTCACCGAAGATAGTTTCGTTGAACTGTCCGTCCGAGACGAAGTTGTTGATACGCTTGTAGAAGCCGGCGAGGCTGATGTAGCTCGTCTTGCCCATATAATAATCGACACCGGCGTCGAAGTTCCAGGCCAAATAGGGCTTCAGCTTCGGGTTGCCGACCGTGATCGAGCTCTGGTTCGGCGGACGGAAGCTGAAGCTCTGGCTGAGCGTGAGCTGGGTCAGCGTCGGCCGGGTCAGCGTGCGCGATACCGCGGCGCGGAAATCGAACTTGGGGCTCCAGTCGAAGCGGAAGGTCGCCGACGGCAGGAAGAAGCCGTAGTGGTTGGTCTCGGCAACGGGAACCGGCGCGCTGAAGGTCGCGATCGAGGCGGTCGGATCGTTCAGATTCGGCGTGATGTTGGTGATCTCCACCGAATTGCCGGTCGCGCGCTCGGCCGTGTAGACGTAGCGCCCGCCGACCTGTGCGTTCCACTGGTGGCTGCCCCAGTCGCCCTTGAAATCGGTCTGGAGATAGATGGCGCCGGTATATTCGCGCACCGCGCCCGATCCCTTGGGATCATAGATCGGCGCCGTGCTGTTGCCGTCGGCGGCGAAGACCGCGTTGTAGTTGGCTTGTGCCGCGGCACTGTTGTTCTGGGTAACCGCCGCCGGGCTGCCTTCATAGGTGACCAGCGCGTTGTGATTGTAGTTCAGCCAGGAAAGCGCGGGTTCGCCGAGGATGCTGCCGGGGCTGAACTGCGTGAACAGCGACGGATCGGCCTTGGCGTAATAGCCGCAATAATAGCAGTCGAGCGGGCTCGGCGTCAGGACCGACAGGATCGTCTTCTTACGCCGCGTGCCCATCACGCCGAACTTGATATCGGAGAGGATGCCGCGATCGAAGTCATGCTTGCCGTCGACGTTGATCTGCCACACGTCGTCGGTCACGCCGCTACCGCGTTCCGAGCAGCAGTGGAGGAAGGCGCGGTTGGGATCGAAGGTCGGCAGCAGGCCGGTCATCGTCGGCACGCTACCCGGGTTCAGGTTGAACGTCGGGTTCACGCCCGGATTGGTCTCGCCGATCACGTCGAAGATCGAGTTGACGCGATTGTGCGCACGCGAATGCGAGAAATCGGTGACGATGGTGTCGCGCTCGGACGGGGTCCAGCGGGCGTTGAGGCCGAGCTGATAGGTGTTCGTATCTGTGGGCGAGGTCGACAGGATGTTGTCGGTCTTCAGCCCGCCATCGGCCTTGCGGACGAAATTGGTGACGGTGTTGCCGGTCCTGGGATCGACCGTCGCGTCCTGGATGTCGCCCGGATCGGTGTACCAGCCGATCTGGTTGGTGGTCGAATGGATCTTGAGCTGGGTGTAGAGCCCGTCGAATTCGAGCTTGAGCTTGTCGGAGACCACCCAGTCCATCGCCAGCGTGCCGCCGATCCGCTCGCGCTGCTGCTGGGTGGAGGTGAAGTTCAGCGTGCGCGGAAGAAAGACATTGACGCCCTGCCCGGCGGTGATGCCGTGGAGCTGGGCCGCCGGCAGCCAGTCGCTGCCATCCGAATTCTTGGTCGGCTGCTGGATCCAGCCGCTGGTGTTGACGTCGGTGAAGCGGCTGTCGCGCTTGTCATAGTCGACGCTGGCGAGGATGCCGAAGGTGCCGTCGTCGTTGGTATCGCTGATCAGTGCGGAGCCGATCGGCGTGCCCTTGTTGCGGGTGCTGTCGAACTTGGCGGACGCGCTCACCGCGGCGTGGAAACCCGGATGGTCGAGCGGACGCGCGGTGCGCAGCACGACCGTCGAGCCGATGCCGCCGTCCTGCTGGTCGGCGGTAGCCGATTTGTAAACCTCGGCCGCACTGATGAGTTCGGACGGCAGAATATCGAAGCTGAATTCGCGGCCCGGATTCTCGGTCGCGAGCAGGCGGCCGTTCAGCAGCACCGTGTTGAACTGGGGGCCGAAGCCGCGAACCGTGATGGTGTGGCCCTCGCCGCCGGAACGGTCGATCGAGACGCCGGGCACGTGCTGGAGCGATTCCGCGACGTTCTGGTCGGGGAACTTGCCGATATCCTCGGCCGAGATCGAATCAACGATGCCGATCGTCTGCTTCTTGAGATTGAGCGCGCGATTGAGGCTCGCGCGCGTGCCGGTCACCACGATCGCGCCGGCGGGTGCGGCCGGATCGGTCGCGCTCGTCGCGTTCTGGCCTGGCGACGGATCACCGGCAGGAGTAGCCGCGGCAAAGGATGAAGCCGCCATATTCGGCGAAGGCGGTGTATCGGCGGCTTGTGCATATGCGGCCGTAAGTGGCGCAAGCACGCCCAGACTGGCGCCCGTCAAAAGCGCGATGGATACGCGACGACCGGAAGAACTCCCCATTCAACCCTCTCCTGTTATGTGCGGATATCTCTGTGTCCGTTCTTCACATATAAATATGACATATATACTCTGGTGTCCAGCGGGTTCGTTGCTATGCTGAGCACGACCGGAAACAGAGGAACGGGCCCCGATTCAGCAGGGTCTCGTCCCAAGGGGAGGACAGGGATGGCTGGTTCTGCGGCTCGTACTGCGCTCGGTGTTGCAGCGTTTCTGATGGGCGTGGGGACAGGCGAGTCGGGCGCGGTTGCCGGCGCCACCTATGACGCCGCCCACAGGCTGTTCCGTCTCGATGGGGCGGCCGTCACCTACGCCTTCGCCATCAATGACAAGGGGATGCTCCAGTCGACCTATTGGGGCCCGCGCCTGTCCGCGGGCGACATGCTGACGGCACAGGCGCCGCGCGAGCTTTCCAGCGTCGATCCGGCCGCCTCGATCGAGGCGCAGGAATATCCCGGCTGGGGCGGGGGGCTTTACACCGAGCCGACGCTGAAGATCGCCTGGCCCGACGGCGTGCGCGACGTGGTGCTGCGCTATGTGTCGCACCGCATTGAGGGCGACGCGATCCTGGTCGAGCTGGCTGACATTGCCCGGCCGATCCATGTCACGCTGCGCTACACCATCGATCCCGACACCGGGATCGTCGGCCGGTCGGCGGTGATCCGCAACGCCGGAAAAGTGCCGGTGCGGCTCGATCAGGCTTCGTCAGCGGCGTGGTCGCTGCCAGTGGGCGAAGATTATCGCCTCCACTATCTGACCGGGCGCTGGGCGGCGGAGTGGACGCTGCAGGAGCGGCCGGTCTCAGCCGGCGCGACGGTGATCGAGAGCCGCAGGGGCTCGACCAGCCATCAGGCGAACCCCTGGTTCGCGATCGACCGCGCCGGGCTTTCGACCGAGGAGAACGGGCCGGTCTGGTTCGGCGCGCTGGCGTGGAGCGGATCGTGGCGGATCAGCGTGGATCGGGATCCGATCGGAGACGTCCGCGTCGTCGGCGGCTTCAACTCCTTCGATTTCGCCTACCAGCTGAAGCCGGGCGCGGCGCTGGAAACGCCAATCTTCTATGCCGGTTATTCGGATCATGGCATGGGTGGCGCCTCGCGCCTGCTCCACCATTTCGAGCTGGCGAAGATCCTGCCCGAGGGGCCGACGCCCCGGTTGCGGCCGGTGCTCTACAATAGCTGGGAGGCGACCGAATTCGCGGTCGACGAGAAGGGCCAGATGGTGCTCGCCGAAAAGGCGGCGAAGATCGGCGTCGAGCGCTTCGTGATGGATGACGGCTGGTTCGGCGCGCGCAACAGCGATCACGTGGGCTTGGGCGACTGGACCGTCAACCGCACTAAATTCCCGAACGGCCTCAAGCCGCTGATCGACAAGGTGCATGGCCTCGGCATGGAGTTCGGCCTGTGGGTCGAGCCCGAGATGGTCAACCCCGACAGCGACCTCTATCGCGCCCATCCCGATTGGGTGATCGCGATGAAGGATCGCCCGCGCACCGAGCAGCGCAACCAGCTGGTGCTCAACCTCGCCCGCAAGGATGTGCGCGATTATGTGCTGAAGGCCATCGACGACCTCGTCAGCCACAACGACATCCAGTTCCTGAAGTGGGATCATAACCGCAACTGGTCCGAGCCCGGCTGGCCCGGCGTCGATCCTGCCGACCAGCAGAAGCTCTATGTCGACTATGTCCGCAACCTCTACGCGATCATCGGCGAGCTCAGAAAACGCCACCCGAAGCTCGAGATCGAAAGCTGTTCGGGTGGCGGCGGCCGCGTCGATCTGGGCATCATGGGGCTCACCGATGAGGTTTGGCCGTCGGACAACACCGATCCCTTCGACCGGCTCACCATCCAGGACGGCTTTACCCATGCCTATACTCCGGCCACGATGATGGCCTGGGTGACTGATTCCCCGAGCTGGGCGAATAATCGGACGACCTCGCTCGACTATCGCTTCCTGTCGTCGATGCAGGGCGGGCTCGGCATTGGTGCCAATCTCAACAAATGGACCGACGTGGATTTCGCCGATGCCGCGAAGATGGTCGCCGCCTACAAGGTGGTGCGCCAGACGGTGCAGCAGGGCGATCTCTACCGGCTGGTTCGGCCGCAAGACCCGTCGGGTCGCACCGCCAGCCTATATGTGTCGCTGGACAAACGGCAGGCGGTGCTGTTCGCCTTCCTCCACTCGAGCACCGAGATCAACGTGCTGCCGGCCTTCGTGCTGCGCGGCCTCGATCCGGCGAAGCGCTACCGCGCGCGGGCGATCGACGCTGCAGCGTCGGGCGACAACCGCATTCAGAGCGGGGCCTATTGGATGGCGCATGGCATTGACCTGCCGATGAAGGGAGATTTCCAGGCGCAGGGGTGGGTTTTCGAAGCCGTCGACTGACAGGCCGATGGCTTCGAACGGACAGACGCTGGTCAGCCCGGTTGGACGTACAACCCACCCCGATTTGCCGACGAGTGGCCGGGACGGATACCCAGCCCCGCCCGATCAAGATGCCGGCATGGTCGCGACACCGTGACTGGAGGCCGGGCCGGTCTGTGCCGCCCACTCTTTCTGCGTCCGTAAGGCACGTGTAAGCATCGCCTCCTATCCGCCGCTGAGCTTCGTTTGACAGGCCGTGCCCCACAGATGACCGAAATTGCCAACCACGATTCCGGCGAAGGGCACGACGTGCCCGTGCCGCTGCTCAAACGGCGGCGGCAGATCCAGTTGGTCGGGATCATCATGCTGGCTGTGCTGGTGCTGTTTCTGGGCGGGCCATGGGTTTCGCGGCTGCTGGTCCCGCCGCCCGCGCCCACCGCGCCACCGCCCGGTGACGGCAGTTTTGTCGCCACGGTGAAGGAATGGGCAACCCTACGCTTCGAGATGGTCCACCGGCAGACCTTCCAGAACGCGGTGACCACCGACGGCAAGATCGCCACCGATGATGACCTCACCACGCCGGTGTTCTCGCCCTTCACCGGCCGCGTCACCCGCGTTTTCGTGAAGGCGGGCGATGCGGTCAGACCGGGCTCGCCCCTGTTCGCGGTGATCGCCAACGAGGCCGCGCAGAGCGACGCCGACATCCTCACCGCCACCGCGCAGCTGAACGCGGCCCGGGCCAACGAGGCCCGCCAGCGCGACCTCTCCCAGCATCAGGGCGCGGCGGTCAAGGACTGGCAACAGGCCCAGGTCGACCTCGCCACCGCGCAAGCGGCGCTGGCGGCGGCCCGGACGCGGCGCGGGGCGCTGGGGGGGGGCATCAGCCACGGCGAGGCCGTCGTCCGCGCGCCGGTCGCCGGCGTGATCACCCAGCGGCTCATCGGGGTGGGGCAGAATGTGGCGAGCGCCGCCGGTGGTGGCGCGACACAGGCCTTCGCGATCAGCGATTTTGCGCGGGTCTGGGTGGTGGGTAATCTGCGCGAGGAGGATGCGATGAGCGCCCATGTCGGGCAGGAGGCGCTCGTACGCCTGCTCGCGGCGCCCGGCCAGCCGATCCATGCCCGCGTCGACTATGTGGCCCTCACGCTCGATCCGCTGTCGCGGCGCCTGACGGTGCGCGCCAGCCTGGCCAATCCCGGAGGCAGGTTGAAGCCCGAGATGTACGCCAGCTTCTCATTGCTGACCGGCGGTGCGCGCACGGCGCTGTCAGTGCCGACCAGCGCGGTGATCTATGAGGGGAGCACGGCGCGCGTCTGGTTGGCGCGTGGCAAGGACCGGCACCTGGCGCTGCGCGAGGTCGCCGCCGGCGCCACCGTGGATGGCCGGGTGGAGATCCTCTCAGGGCTCAGCGACGGGGACAGGGTGGTGACGGCGGGCGCGCTGTTCATCGATCGCGGCGCCAAGGCGGACTGAGCACAGCATGAACCCCATCGTTGCATTCGCGCTGAGGCAGCGGCTGCTGATCCTTGCGCTGCTCGCGCTGTTTCTGGTGGGCGGGCTGGTGGCGTTCCGTCAGCTCAATATTGAGGCCTATCCCGATCCGGTGCCGCCACTGGTCGAGGTGGTGACCCAGAGTAATGGCCTCTCCGCCGAGGAGATCGAGCGCACCATCACCATCCCCATCGAAATCCAGCTCGCCGGCATCAAGAACGTCAAGGCGGTGCAGACCATCTCGCTCTTCGGCCTGTCCGACGTCCGCGTGCAGTTCACCTACGACTATAGCTATGAGCAAGCTGAGCAGAAGGTGATCAACGCATTGAGCCAGATCGGGTCGCTGCCGGGTGGCGTGCAGCCGGGCATTTCGCCCGAAAGTCCGATCGGCGAGATCTATCGTTACCGCATCACCGGCCCGAAAGGCTATTCGGTGACCGATCTCAAGACCATTCAGGACTGGATCCTGCAACGCCGCTTCAAGGCGGTGCCAGGCGTGGTCGACGTCAATGGCTGGGCGGGCAAGTCCAAGACCTATGAGGTGACGATCAACCAGCAGAAGCTGGTCGCCTACGGCCTGTCGATCGGGCAGGTTCTTCAGGCGCTGAACAACGCCAACGCCAATGTCGGCGGGCAGACCGTGAACCTCGGGCCGGAAGCGGCGGTGGTGCGCGGCGTGGGCCTGATCCATAGCATGGACGACATCCGCGACACGATGGTGATCGCGAACAACGGCAAGCCTGTCCAGATCAAGGACATCGCCACCGTTACCGTGGGCAACCAGCCCCGGCTCGGCATCGTCGGGCAGGACAATGACGACGACATCGTTCAGGGCATCATCCTGATGCGGCGCGGCGAGGAGAGCCTGCCGACGCTGCTCAAGGTGGAGGCGGAGGTCGACAAGATCAACGGCTCAGGCATATTGCCGCCCGGCGTGCATCTGGAGAAGATCTATGATCGCTCCGAGCTGATCGGCGTCACCACGCATACCGTGCTGGAGAACATGCTGTTCGGCGTGGTGCTGATCTTCTTCGTGCAATGGGTGTTCCTCGGCACCTTCCGCAGCGCGGTGATCGTGGCGGCGACCATTCCCTTCGCTCTGGCCTTTTCGATCCTGATCATGGTGCTGCGCGGGGAATCTGCCAATCTGCTGTCGGTGGGCGCGATCGATTTCGGCCTGATCGTCGATGCTACGGTGATCATGGTCGAGAATATCTTCCGGCACCTGTCGCAAGAGCCGCGATTGCGCTTCGCGCGCGGCGGTGCACTTGACCGCAGCGGCGGTATCCAGAGCTTCTTCGGCAAGCTCGGTACGATCGAGCTCTCGGCCGCCGAGGTTAACCGCGCGATCTTCTTTGCCGCGGCGATCATCATCGCCGGCTTTCTGCCGCTGTTCACGCTGACGGGCGTGGAAGGGCACATCTTCGGGCCGATGGCACGCACCTATGCCTATGCGATCCTGGGCGGGCTCATCGCCACCTTTACCGTCGCGCCGGTGCTGAGCGCGCTGCTGCTGCGCGACAAGGAAGACGAGAAGGAAACCGGCATCGTGCGGCGGATGCGGCGCCTCTACGATCCCGCGATCCGTTTTGCCCTTGGCAACCGCATCATCGCGCTGGGCAGCATGGGCGCGCTTTTGCTGGCGGCGGGGATCGCGATGAACGGCCTCGGCCTCGAATTCCTGCCCAAGCTGGAGGAGGGCAATTTCTGGATCCGCGCCACCCTGCCACCGGCGATCAGCCTTGACGAGGCGCAAACCTATGTAAATCGGATGCGCCACATTTTGATGAAATATCCGGAAGTGAAAACGGTGGTCTCGCAGCTCGGCCGTCCGGATGACGGCACCGACACCACTGGCTTCTTCAATGCCGAATTCTATGTGCCGCTCAAACCCAGCAGCCAATGGCCCTCGGGCGTGACCAAGGACGCGCTGACCAAAGAGGTTAATGACGAACTGGCGGCGCCCTTCCCCGGCGTGGAATTCAACTTCTCGCAAAACATCGAGGACAATGTCGAGGAGGCCGCATCGGGCGTGAAGGGCGCCAATTCGGTCAAGCTCTATGGCAACGATCTCCAGGCACTGGAAAAGACCGCCTACCAGATCAAGGCGACCATGGCCGGGGTGCGTGGGATCACCGACCTCTCCGTGTTTGACGCGCTTGGCCAGCCGACGATCAACATCAAGATCGATCGCGACAAGGCCGCGCATTACGGCCTCGCCCCCGCCGACGTGAACGCGGTGGTGCAGGCGGCGATCGGCGGCCAAGCGGCGGGCAATCTTTATGAATATGGCAGCGACCGGAACTTCCCGATCGTCATCCGCCTCGCTCCGCAATACCGGCAGAGCCTCGACGCGATCCGCGCCATCCCGGTGGCGGTGACCAATGCCGCGGGCGGCACCAGCCAGATCCCGCTCAGCACGGTGGCCGATGTCCGGCTGGTATCGGGCTATTCGTTCATCTACCGCGAGAACCAGTCGCGCTACATCCCGATCAAGTTCAGTGTGCGCGGGCGCGACCTTGGCAGCGCGGTATTGGAGGCGCAGTCGAAGATCGACCACTCGGTCGCTCTGCCGCCCGGCGTCAGGCTCGAATGGGTGGGCGAGTTTGGCGATCTGCAAGCGGCGATGCAGCGGCTGGAGATCGTCGTACCGGTCAGCCTTGGCCTCATTATGGCGCTGCTGTTCATCAACTTCGGCTCGCTCACCGACACGCTGCTGGCGGCGAGCGTCATGCCCATGGCGCTGGTGGGCGGGATTTTCGCGCTTTACGTCACCGGCACGCCGTTCAGCGTCTCGGCGGCGATCGGCTTCATCGGCCTGTTCGGCATCTCGGTGATGGAGGGCATTCTGGTGCTCGCCTATTTCAACCAGATGCTGCGGGTCGGCATGGAGCGGCACGAGGCCGTGCTGCACGCGGCGCGCACGCGGTTCCGTCCGGTGATGATGACCTGCATCGCCGCTTGCGTCGGCCTGCTGCCGGCGGCACTCTCCTCGGGGATTGGTAGCCAGGTGCAAAAGCCGCTGGCACTGGTGGTTGTCGGCGGCATCCTGCTGGCGCCGGTGCTGATCCTGATCGTGCTGCCGGTGATGATCGAGATGTTTTCGCAGCGCCAACCGGCCCGTCCCTCGGACAAGGGCGAGCTTCAAGCCCCGGCGGAGCAGGCGTGATGATGCGCCGACCATCACCATGGCGCTGCGCTGCGCTGATCCCCGTGGCGGCGCTGTCGACCTGCGCGGTCGGTCCCAATTTCCACACCCCCGCCGCCCCGACCGAAACCGCCTACACGCCGCAGCCCATCGCCACCGCCGGGAGCGACCAGCGCTTCGTCCCCGGCGCAAAGGTGGAGGGCAAATGGTGGACCCAGTTCCATTCGCCCCAGCTTGACGCGCTGATCGAACGCGCGCTCGCTGCCAACAGCGATCTGGCGGCCGCGCAAGCGGCGCTCAAGGTGGCGCGTGAAACATGGCTCGCCCAGCGCGGCATTCTCGTTCCGCAGATTGATGCGGGCGCTACCACCAGCCGCAGCAAGAGTTCCCAGTTTCTGGCACCCGTACCCAATGAGACGGTGTTCGACTACAGCCTGCAAACTGCGCAGTTGAACGTCGGCTACACGCTCGACCTGTTCGGCGGCAACCGCCGGCAAGTCGAGCAGGCGCGCGCGCAATATGAAGCGCAACGCTATCAGACCGAGGCCGCGCGGTTCACGCTGTGCAACAACGTCGCGGCGGCGGCCTTCCAGGAGGCCTCGCTGCGCCAGCAGGTCGCGGCCCAGCAGCGCATCGTCGCCATCGAGGAGGAGGTGCTGGGTGTGATGCGCCGGCAATTGTCCGACGGGCAGATTGCGGGCGCGGACGTGCTGACGCAGGAAGCCGCGCTGGCGCAGGCGCTGGCCGCGCTGCCGCCGCTGCGCAAGGCGCTCACCCAGCAGCAGGATCTGCTGGCCTATCTCACCGGACGCTCGCCCGGCGACGGACCCATCGAAGGGGTGAATCTCGCCGAGCTGACGTTGCCTCGCGACCTGCCGCTCAGCCTGCCGGCGGAGCTTGTCCGCCAGCGTCCCGACGTGCGCGCCGCCGAGGAGAATCTCCATGCCGCAAGCGCCGCCGTCGGCGTCGCCATTGCCGCCCGCCTGCCCAATATCACGCTCACGGCCAGCGCAGGCGGTTCTTCCAGCAACTGGTCCAGCCTGCTGTCGGGGGCCAACAGCTTCTGGACGGTGGGCGCGGGTGTCGCGCAACCGATCTTTGCCGGCGGCAGCCTGCTCCACAAAGAGCGCGCCGCCCGGGCAGGCTATCAGCAGGCGCAGGCCCAATATCGCTCGGCGGTGCTGACCGCATTCCAGAATGTCGCCGATACGCTCCACGCCCTTCAGCTGGACGCCGATGCGTTGAGCGCCACAAGGGCCGCACGCGACAGTGCAGAAGCGAGCTTGACGGTCACGCGGCGGCAATATGCGCAGGGCCAGGTCGCGTTCCTCACCGTGCTGACGGCCGAACAGAATCTGCGGCAGGCCGAGCAGGCGTTGGTGCAGGCCGAAGCCGCACGATTCGCGGACACGGCGGCTCTGTTCCAGGCGTTGGGCGGCGGATGGTGGAATTAATCGGGCAAGGCAATTTTCCCTGCCGGTAAATATGGTGCAACACGCGCTTGGTTGATGACGTTCTGACGGGGCGTTCCCGCCACTCAACCTTGGATGATCCGCATGAACGAAGTGGCCCAGTCCGCGAAAGACATGACGTCCAGCGATAATCGACCGACGGCCAGTCCGGCGACAAAGCTCACGCCGCTGGTCATCGGTGCGACCGGGATCGTCTTTGGCGACATCGGCACCAGCCCGCTCTACACAATGAAGACAGTGCTTGCGCTTGGCGGCGGCGGGGTTGATGCCGGGGCGGCGATGGGCGTGCTGTCGCTGTTGCTGTGGACGTTGTTCGTCGTCACCACGATCAAATATATCAACATCGCGATGCGGATCGACAATGACGGCGAGGGCGGCATCCTGGCGCTGATGGCGCTGCTCGGCATCAAGTCGCACAAGCGGCCGGCGATCGTCGCCATGGGTCTGTTTGGCGCCGCGCTGATCTACGGTGACGGGGCGATCACGCCGGCAATCTCGGTGCTGTCGGCGCTGGAGGGGCTGAAAACCGCGACGCCCGCGGTCACGCCCTGGATCCTTTCGCTGGCAGTGGTGATCCTGCTGATCCTGTTTCTCGTCCAACCGCTGGGCACGGCTCGCATCGGCCGGGCCTTTGGTCCGGTCATGCTGATCTGGTTCGTGACGATCGCAGCACTCGGCATCCTGTCGATCGTCCACCACCCCGGCGTGATCGCCGCGATCAATCCACTCTACGGGCTGCGTTATCTGGTCGCGCATGGCTGGCGCGGCTTCATGTTGCTGGGCGGGGTGTTCCTGTGCGTCACCGGGGCCGAGGCGCTCTATGCGGATATGGGCCACTTCGGCGCAAAGCCGATCCGCATTGCCTGGAGCTGGCTGATTTTCCCCAGTCTCATCCTGAATTATGCCGGGCAGGCGGCGCTGCTGCTGAGCGGAGCCTCGGGCGGAGACAATATTTTTTACGCGCTTTGTCCGCCCGCGCTGCTGCTGCCGGTGATCCTGCTTGCGACCGTCGCCACGATCATCGCCAGCCAGTCCATCATCACCGGGGCTTTCTCGATGACAAGGCAGGCGATCCAACTGGGCTGGCTGCCGCGGCTGACGATCAAGCAGACCTCGGCCGAGGGCTATGGCCAGATCTACGTCGGCATCGTCAACTGGCTGCTGATGATCGTGACGATCGGGCTCACGCTCTATTTCAGGAAATCGGACAATCTCGCGGCGGCCTACGGTATCGCCGTCAGCATGACGATGTTGATGACGACCGCGCTGCTCTACATGGCGATGCGCGAGATCTGGAACTGGCCACTGACGCGCTGCGCCGCCATAGCCGGCGCGCTGCTGGTGCTCGATGCCAGCTTCTTCGCCGCCAATTCGCTGAAGCTGATGGAGGGGGGCTATGTCCCGCTGCTGCTGGCGAGCCTGATCTATCTGATCATGTGGGTCTGGCATCACGGGGCGGTCGCGATGGCGGCCGCACTCAACGACAAGATCATCACCGCCCCCCAGCTTTTCGCTGAACTGCAGGAACGGCGGATCCCTCGCGTCCCCGGCACGGCGGTATTTCTGACGCGAACGGCCAGCGACGTGCCGTCGGTCTTATTGTGGCACGTCCGCCAGAACCGCGTGCTGCGCGAGGAGGTGATCATCCTGCAGGTCGCGATTCAATCCGTACCCTGGATCGACAATGAAAGCCGGATCTCGGTCGAACCGTTGGGGCCGCAGCTGTGGCGCGCGACGGCGCGCTACGGCTTCATGGAGAGGCCGGACATTCCGTTAGCCGTTTCTGGCTGTGCCGCCCGGGCAGGGACCGTCGCCCCGTCTGACGTCACCTATTATCTTGGCCATGAAACGCTGGTCGAACGCGACGACGACCGGGCGATCATGGCTTGGCAGCGGTACATCTTCGCCTTCATGGTCCGCAACAGCGCGCGGGCCACCAACTATTTCCGCCTGCCCGCCGACGAGACCGTCGAAATCGGGCGGACAGTCGCGATCTGAACATCTCGACCGCATCCACCCGGTCCATCCGACGCCAGCGTCACAACCAGACGATGTCCACCGGACGCGTCCCGTAAATCGATGATCCGCGATGGTTATTGCGTCCACAAAGCAGAATATTTCGTGACGATGGGGCGTGCGCCGATGCAAGGAATATCCTCGCTCGATTGCCGTGCTGGCGCCGTAATATCCCAGAAAACCGGGATTTTGTCTCGGCTGTCTCAGTCCCCAATATCAATGAAGATACTCCCGAAGCACGTACCGGGCTTGCTACATCAAGCGATCGGGTTAAAATAAATATTATAAATCATGATACGGGAGGATGAGGGGTGCGGCTCAGGCGGCGTGATGTGCTGGGCAGCGGAGCGCTCGGCGTAGGTCTTGGCGCTCTGCCGTCGCTGGCTCTGGCGGGCCCTGCGCCGGCGACTGTCGCTCCGCGGGAACAGATCCGGCTTGATGATGGCTGGCGTTTCCACCTTGGCCATGCGTCCGATCTTGACCGGGATTTCGGCTTCGGCCGCTATCAACGGACTTTTGCCAAGGTGCAGGAGGACGCGCCGCCAGCCACCCAGCCAGCCTTCGACGACAGCGACTGGGCGGCGGTGCGGGTGCCCCATGATTGGGCTGTCGCGCTGCCCTTCGCACAGCCGGAAAAGCCTTTGCCGGCGCCCGGCGATCGCAATGTCCGGGATCGTCTGGCCGCCCACGGATTCAAGGCGATTGGCCGGGATCATCCCGAGAACAGCATTGGCTGGTATCGCCGCAGCTTGCTGGCGGGGTCGGCTGATCGGGGCCGCCGGCTCTGGCTCGAATTCGACGGCGTGTTCCGCGACTGCATCATCTTCGTGAACGGTTGCATCGTCGGGCGGAACGCCAGCGGCTACGCGCCATTCCGCGTCGATATCACCGATTTTCTCGATTATGACGGCGGCCCCAACGTGCTGACGTTGCGCGTCGATGCGTCGCTTGGCGAGGGGTGGTTCTACGAAGGTGCCGGCATCTATCGCCATGTCACGCTCGTCAAGGCGGCCAAGGTCCATGTCCCGCAGTGGGGAAGCCTGGTGCGGGCGGAGCCCGCGGCAAGCGGTGCCGTCATCCGTATCGCAACCGACCTCGAGAACAGCGGATCTGAGCCTGCGCGTGTGACGGTGCGTCGGACGATCCTGGCTCCCGACGGAAGTTTGGCCATCCAGTTGCCGGACGACATCGTCTCGCTCGATCCGCAGGGGACGACCACGCGTGAGGTGGAAGGGCATCTCGGGACCGCGCATCGATGGTCGATCGAAACGCCGCTGCTCTATCGCCTCGTGACCGAACTGCACGATGGAAGCCGCCTCATCGATCGCACGGAGACCAGCTTCGGAATTCGCACCCTCCGCTTTGATGCGGACACCGGCTTCACTCTCAACGACAAGCCCATGAAGCTGCTCGGCACCTGCAATCACCAGGATCATGCAGGCGTCGGAACCGCCATTCCCGACCGGCTGAATGCCTGGCGTGTGGAACAGCTTCGATCGATGGGCTGCAACGCCTGGCGCAGCGCCCATAATCCGCCATCGGAGGCGTTGCTCGACATCTGCGACGCCAAGGGCATGCTGATGATCGTCGAACTGCGCCGGAACAGCACCGAGCCGGAAGCGCTCGACGAACTGGATCGCATCGTCCGGCGCGACCGCAACCACCCTTGCGTAATCCTGTGGTCGGCGGGCAACGAGGAGCCGCAGCAGGGCACCGCTCGTGGCCAGCGGATTACGGCCGACCTGATGCGGCGGATCAAGCGGCTGGACCCGACCCGGCCCGTCACCCAGGCCTTCTATTTCGAGGACAAGGGTTATGGACCCGGTGCCTGGCAGGTGGTGGACGTCGTGGGGCTGAACTATCGCACCGACCATATCGACGCCTTCCACCGGCAATTCCCGCTCCTCCCGGTGATCGGCACGGAAACCGGCAGCACAGTCGCGACGCGCGGCGAATATGAGAATGACGCGCGGCGTCACGTCGTGCGGGCGTACGACACCGAATATCCGGACTGGGCGTCGACCGCCGAACAATGGTGGCCGATCGCCGCAGAGCGCCCCTTCATTGCTGGCGGCTTCATCTGGACCGGCTTCGATTATCGCGGTGAGCCAACGCCCTATCCGGACTGGCCGAGCGTCTCGAGCCAGTTCGGAATTCTCGACCTCTGCGGATTTCCCAAGGACGATTACTGGTATTACCGGGCCTGGTGGCGCCCCGACGAGCCATTGCTCCACCTGTTGCCGCACTGGAACTGGAGCGGTCGCGAAGGACAGCCGATCGAGGTTTGGGCGCATAGCAATTGCGACGAGGTGGAGCTGCTGGTGAACGGCGTCAGCCACGGCCGGCGGCCGGTGCCGCGCAATCGCCATGCGAGCTGGACCATTCCCTACGCCCCTGGAAGCATCGAGGCCCGGGGCTTCAACGGCGGGCGGCAGGTGGTCCGGGATCGCCGGGAGACGACCGGCGAGGTCGCCGCGATCAGGCTGTCTGCGGATCGGATGAAACTGCGTGCCGACGGGCAGGATGTGGCCATGATAAGAGTTGAGATGGTGGACAAGGCCGGTCGGATCGTGCCGCGTGCCGATACCATGCTGCATTTCGCTGTCGAGGGCGCCGGACGGCTTATCGGGGTCGGTAATGGAAATCCGAACAGTCTAGAAGCCGATCAGGCCTCTTCGCGGCGGGCCTTTAATGGGCTGTGCCAGGCGATCGTGCAGGTCGGTCCGGAAGCAGGCCTGATCCGGTTCGAGGCGCGCGCGGACGGCCTGCGATCGGCTAGCGTCGCCCTGCTCGCCACCTAAGCTGTCCGCCAAGCTCAAGCACGTCCGCCGGGTCGAGACCGGCGACGACAAGCTGGGCGTCAACGTCCTCGCCATGGTCCAGTTCGCTTCCATGCGACTCGCACCACGGGCTTCGCAAATGCCGTCGCATCGAACAGCAGCGCGTTGCGCGGCTGCTCGAAATAAATGGGTGTCTCGAACAGGTCGAGCAAGCGGTTGGGCCTGTTTGGCGGACTGTAGGCTAGAGCGGAATCCGCTCCGATGGCATCGGATCGGCCGCTCTAGATATGGGTTTGGCGCGATTTCCGAGTCAGCGGATGATTCCATCCGCTTCGAAATCGCTCTAGCGCGACGCCGCTGAGGTCGAGGCGCCGCGTGGTGGGTCAGCGAGCAATGACGAGCTGGCCCTGCATTCCCGGGTGGAAGGTGCAGTAGAACGGCACGGTTCCGGTCCGATTGAGCATGATGCCGAGGCTTTTCCCGGGCATCAGGTCCACGTTGAAGCTCCCGTCGCGCGCGGTGGCGCTATGGCGGAATATGTCCCGGTTGACCCATATGACGGTATCGCCGACGCGTAAGCCGGTCGGCAGCGTTGCGAACTTCATCTTGTCGATGACGACCGTGTAGGTCTTGTGCATAGCTTGCGGCCTGGCGACCGCCCCGAGGAGGGGCGGGGCGATCGCCAGCATGGCGGCACAGCACAGTGCCGCCACGCCGATCTGCTGCTTCATTTCAGATCAACCGCGAGATGCTCGGCGTGCGCCTGATGCTCGCTGAAGAGCGTCAGGCCGGTCTGCAGGAGCGACTTCAATTCGCCATTATGGGCGCCGGGAATGAGCATGTTCTTGAGCGCGCCGTTCACGGTGCGATGATAGGCGACTTCATTGGCGACATAGGCGTGGTCGAATGCGGCTCCGTCGAGACTTGCCAGTGTCTGGTGTTCCGCAGCCGCCTGCTTGGTGAGCGCCGCGCTGGTCGGATTGTCCTCGGGCGTGACGCCAAGCTTCTTGACGAGTGCGAGCGCCTGATTGTTCACGGCCTGGTGGTCGCGGACCATCTCCTCGGCGAATGCACGGACAGTCGGGTTCTTCGACTTCGTGAGCGCCTGGCGGCCGGCTTCAACGTCGATCGCGCCGGCGGTGTAGGCGATGTGCGCGATCTGCGCGTCACTGATATGCGCCTCGGGCGAGGGGGCCGCGCTCGACGCGGCGATCAGGCCAAAGGCCCCGAAGAAGAGCGCGAATCTTTTCTGCATCTTTCTGTCCCTTGGTGCGTGGCGCGTCGGAGCTGCTCCGCGGCCCATGTCCTATTGGATGCCACGCGTGGCGGGAGGTTCCCGCGAGTTCAGGATAATTCGGGAACTTGGGCGCGACCGCGGCATCCAATGGTCAGGTGCCGCGAGCGGAAGAGAATTGAATGGATTGTTATTGCGACGAGACCATCGGTAATGAGCGCGCAGTCCGGTATCGTCCGGGCGCCCGCGTCGTCGAAGTCTCAGAACCGCCCCGATGGATCGACGCCTTTGTCCGGCGCCGCCCACTCCAGGAGCGTCTGATCTATCGGATCGCCCCTTCGCTGCAAGACATGGTGAAGCCACGTCGAGTTGCCATGGTGACCGAGGCGGCCCATGGCTGCCTGTCGAGCCGCGGCGTCAACCGACGACGGGTGTCGTTGGTAGCGCGGGGCTGGCTCAGCGATTTTTGCGAGGATTCAGTTTTGCGCCGCGAGCTTCTGGAAGCGTTCCTGCTCGCGCAGCGCGGCCGCCGGGAGGGGTGATGGAAATCTCGGTACGCAATAGTGCGGCATTGAGCGATCTGGAACTCGCCCGTCGGGTCGGGAAGCGAGATCCCGCCGCCGTGCGTCTCATGACCGAACGCAACAATCAGAGGCTGTTTCGCACGGCGTGGAGCATCCTCGGCAACCGCGCGGAGGCAGAGGATGCCGTCCAGAGCGCCTATGTCCGTGCGTTCGCCGCGATCGACAGCTTTGCCGGTCATGCATCGCTGTCGACCTGGCTCACGCGTATCGTCATCAACGAGGCACTGGGACGCGAACGCGCCGCGCGCCGCCGCCGCGCGCGGCTCGATGCGAATTCGGTCACCGACCTCGATGCCTATCGGGAAAAGCTGATGAACGGATCGACGGAGCGCGGCGGGCCCGAGGCCGCGCTGGCAATCAAGGAAATGCGCGGAATGCTTGAATCCGCGATCGGGATGTTGCCGCGCGATTTCCGGCTTGTTTTCATCATGCGCGAGATCGAGGGAATGACGGTCGAGGAAATCGCAGGGGCGCTTGATATCCTGCCCGCCACTGTGAAGACGCGCCTGCTCCGCGCCCGTCGCCGATTAAGCGAGGCACTCGCGCCCGAGCTGCAGGCAAGTCTGACGGGCGCTTTTCCCTTTGCCGGCTCGCATTGCGCCTCGCTGACCGAAAGGGTCGTGGCGACGCTCTGCGATTGGCCGGCGGTACCCGACTGATCGGGCCATGGAATAGCAAGTCGCGCGCCGTCATTGCGCCTTAAATGTGCCTGGGGCGCAGCCTCCTGGTTGAAAGAGGCTGCGCGATACCGTTCAGTAGTTGTCGTCTTGGGATCGCCGTTCTCGGCATTGCGGATTTGATCGGCGATCCGTTCATAATGCTGATTGATGTTGCGGGCCTGCCAATCATTCGGTCCATATCGGCAGGCGCGCGCCTCCAGGCCCTCCACCCAGTCAATCTTGGCATGGAGGTCGCGCCCCTCCTGCCAATTCGCGCGGCCGTCCCGCACGTCGTGAGCAAGTCGCGCTTCCAGCGCGTGTGCGCGGCCTTCATTGCAGAGGCCTCCATAGTCTCCCCAGGACTGAGCAAGTGACGATGTCGCCAATGTCATGGCTGCAAACACCGCAGCGCCGATAGCAGTCCTTCCCATCATAAAAGAAGGTTCTACCGCATGCGCGCTCGTTGCTGGCGCATCGCTGAATGCGCGCGTTTGATGGCGTTCAGCTTGGCCTTCAAACACCCGGCGAAAGACGATTCGCGCCAATGGTCAGGCCGGCAATTCGGGTGTTCCCGTTTCCGGCCTGCCCGAAGCCGTGATCCGTTCGCCCAGAGAGCAAACTGGCCCCATCTCGGACCTCGTAGTAATCGCCACGGCCGTAGCCAGACGCTGTAGCTGTCCGGTGTCGGATGTTCGGAGATGATGGGCGATGAAGGCACTGGTTGATCCGACGCACGCACTTGCTCGGGGGCTGGCGGCGATCCGCACTGAATTTCAGGTGCCCGGCAGCTTCCCCGTCGAGGTGCTCGCGGCGGCAGATCTCGCGGCTCGGCGCCAGCCGACCCGGCATGCCGATCGTACGGGATGGCGCTTCGTCACGCTGGACCCCGCAAGCTCGACCGATCTCGACCAGGCCTTCGCCATCGAGACGAGCGGCGCCGATCTGCTGCTCCATTACGCGATTGCCGACGTCGCCTGGTTTGTGGACGATGGCGACGCAATAGACCTCGAGGCGTGGCGCCGCGGCACGACGCGATACCTGCCCGACGGCAAGGCGGGGCTTTACCCGCCGGTGCTGAGCGAGGGCGCCGCGAGTCTTTTGCCCGATGGCCCGCGTCCTGCTGTTGTCTTCACGATCAGCGTCGCGCCCGATGGCGCCGTGCGTCTCGATGGCGCCGAGCGGGCCATCGTTCGCAGCACCGCCAAGCTTGCCTATGACCGCGTGCGCGATGCCGACCTTCCGGCAGGCTTCGTCGAGCTGGCAAGTCGCGTTCAGATGGCCGAGGACCGGCGGGGCGCCACGCGTGTCGATCCGCCCGAACAGGAGGTCGTCGCGGTCGGCGGCGATGGCTATGCCTTGTCGTTCCGGCCCCGGTTGCCGTCCGAAGATCGCAATGCGGCGCTGTCTCTGGCCACCAACATGGCGATTGCCGACGCGCTACAGGCGCATCGTACCGGCCTGTTCCGTGTCATGGCCGAGCCTGATGAGCGAGCGGTTGCGCGGCTCCGTCATACGGCAAGGGCTTTGGGTCTCGTCTGGCCCGAGGCGGAGCCCCTTGCGCAGTTCGAGCGGACGCTCGACGCGGGCGATCCCAAACAGGCTGCATTCATGCTGGCGATCCGCCGCGCCGGCAAGGGCGCGTCCTATACGCCGTACCGCGAAGGCGTGGTACCGTGGCATGCCGCGATGGGCGCTACCTATGCCCATGGGACCGCACCACTGCGTCGTCTGGCCGATCGCTACGTCGTGCGCGCCACGCTCGCGATCGCCAATGGCGAAGCGGTTCCCGAGGTGGTGAACGAGGCGTTCGCCAGGCTGCCCCAGGTCATGGCGCGCGCGGAGGCGCGGGACGGACAGATCGATCGCGCCGCGATCGATCTTGCCGAGGCGGTGATGCTGACCGGGCGGGAAGGGCAGGATTTCCAGGCGGTGGTGACCGATGTCGATGATCGCGGCGCGCGCATGCAATTGTGCGAGCTACCCGTCGTCGCCCGTATCCAGGCCAATGGGCTCACGCCCGGCGAAAAACTCGGTGTCCGGCTGGTGGCCGCCGATCCGGATCAGCGCATGGTCCGATTCCAGCCGGACTAATTGATCCCGAGGCGACCGCGATAGTCGTGCTGGCGAATGGGATCAGGGGCCTGACGTTATTATAAGGGTGGAGCCTCGGTCGTCTGGATGATCCACTGGTGCAGGCCGTCGAGGCCAAGCGCGGTGAGCCGGCCGGTTGCATAGGCGCCGGTGTCGATACCGATCCGGTTGGGCATTCGCTCGACCTCCAGCGTGATCGAATGGCCGTGGACGATCATCGCGAAGTGCCGCGCGCTACTTGAGAGGAAGGGCTCGCGGATCCACAACCGATCCTCGTCGGTCTGTTTTTCGAGCGATCTGCGCGGCCGTATTCCGGCGTGGACGAAATAATAGTCGCCAAGGTGGAGCGCACGCGGACGGCTGGCGAGCCATTCGACGTGGGTTTCGGGGATGACGGCCCGCGCCTCATCGATGATCGCATCCGCGCTTGGCTGGTTGAGGACATCGGCAGGGACGCCCCAGCTCATCAGCGATTCCCGGCCGCCGAAACGCAGCCAACCCTTCAGCGCGTCGTGATCGCCGGCAAGGGCATTGAGCATCATCGCTTCATGATTGCCATGCAGCGTGACCAGGCTGGCAAAGTCGGGTTGCTGCATGGCCAACGCTACGGTGCCGGCGGAGTCGGGGCCGCGATCGATCAGGTCGCCGAGCTGGATGACCTGCGTGTGGGCGGGCGGGCGGGCGGCATCGTCTTGGCGGATAAGATCCAGCATCTGCCTGAACAGGTCCAGCCGGCCGTGGACGTCGCCGATCGCATAGACGCGGCATCCCTCGGGGAGTTCAGGACTCCAGCTTCTGCCGAGAAAACCGAGCATTGGCTCGTCAGGCTCCTTTTGAGACAAACCTGATAAGCGCCCCGGCCGGGCTCGCCAATCGGCGAATTGGATTGGCCGGGAAGGGAGGCGCATGATCGCCCTCGATCGCGCCCGCGACGATGTGCAGAACATGGTCGCCGCCCATTCGGGCCATGTCCGATTGACGGCTACTGCGGGCGGTCTGCTGCTGATGCATCCCCGTCGCCTATTCCATCGCCAAATGCGTTCGAAACCAATCAGCGAGCTCTTCCTCTGATAACTCGCCTGCTGCGAGCGCGACGAAGGCCACCACCAGTTCAGCGTCCGTGGCGGTGAGGCGATGGCCGTTCAATGTCAGAAAGGCTTCGCTGACAACCGCTGACGTCCGCTTGTTGCCATCGACGAAGGGGGGATTGCGCGCGATGCCATAGGTATAAGCCGCGGCCAGCGCTGCCACGTCCGGCGTGCCGTAGCCTGCGAGCCTATGTGGTCGCATCAGGGCGCTTTCGAGCAAGGCCTCATCGCGGACACCCTCTCCCCCACCATGCTCGGCGAGTTGCTCGGCATGGATTGCCTTGGCCACCTCAACGGTGACCCAAATCCAACCTTGTGCCACGGCTATTTGGCGAGTTCGCGCAACGCCCGCTTGCGTCGTGCCATCACCTCGCGTGCGGCCGCCATTTGCGCGTCGAAATCGGGCTCGGCCGCACTCAGTTCGATCCCGCGCGGTGTCACGACAATCGAAAGCGTCTCGCCGATTCCAACGTGGAGATGTGCCAGCACCTCCTTGGGCAGGATAACTCCTGCGGAGTTCCCGATCTTCGTGATCTTGAGCGACGTGTTCATACTGACGTTATAACGATGGTGAGCGCGGGTCGCAAGGATTGCTAATCCCGCAAGGCGGAAGCGATTGACGGATGCGCTCGCTGGACGGCAAGACTGGGCAAATGGACTGGCAATTCTGGATCGATCGCGGCGGCACGTTCACCGATCTCGTTGCCCGGTCGCCCGATGGTGCAATCCACACGGCGAAGCTGTTGTCCGAGGATCCCGGTCGCTACGACGATGCGGCGGTGGAAGGTATCCGGCGTTTGGTTGGTGCGGGTGCCGACGAATTACCGCCGCTCTCCGTCCGGATCGGCACCACCGTGGCCACCAACGCGCTGCTCGAGCGCAAGGGCGAGCCCGTCCTGCTCGCGATCACGCGGGGTTTCGGCGACGCGCTGGCGATCGGTTATCAGGAGCGTCCCGACATCTTCGCTCGTCGCATCGAGCGGCCGCTGCCGCTCTACGCCGAGGTTGTCGAGATCGACGAGCGCGTCACCGCCGAGGGGCAGGTGCTGGTGCCGCTCGACGAAGTGGGTGCGCGCGACAATCTGGTGGCTGCCTTTGATCGCGGGCTTCGGGCGATCGCGATCGTGTTGCTGCACGGCTACCGCCAAAGCGCGCATGAGGCGGCGCTCGCGGCAATCGCCCGCGAGATCGGCTTCACTCAAGTTTCGGTCAGTCACGAGGTCGGGCCGCTGATCAAGCTGGTCGGGCGCGGCGACACGACGGTGGCGGATGCTTATCTTTCGCCGGTCATTGGCCGCTATGTCCACGATTTCTCGGCGGCATTGGGGGAAGGGCAGGCGCCGCTGTTCATGCAGTCGAGCGGTGGCCTGATCGAAGGCGTGCAACTCGCCGGCAAGGACGCGATCCTCTCCGGGCCCGCGGGCGGCATTGTCGGCATGGCGCGGACTGCGCAGGCGGCGGGCTTCGACCGGGTGATCGGCTTCGACATGGGCGGCACCTCGACCGACGTCTCGCATTTTGCCGGCGAGTATGAGCGCGACACCGAGACGATGATCGCGGGAGCGCGGCTACGTGTGCCGATGCTGCGGATCCATACGGTCGCAGCGGGTGGTGGTTCGATCTGTCGCTTCGAGGCGGGGCGCTATCGGGTGGGCCCGGATTCGGCGGGTGCAGTGCCTGGGCCCGCCTGTTATCGGCGTGGCGGGCCGCTGACGGTCACCGACTGCAACGTGATGCTGGGCAAGCTGCAACCGCGCTTCTTTCCGGCGCTCTTCGGTCCCCGCGGCGACCAGCCACTCGACGCCGAGATCGTCGCGCAGCGTTTCGCACAGATCGCCGATCAGGTCGAGGCGGCAACCGGGGCAAGGCCCGACCAACGGGAGATCGCCGAAGGGATGGTTGCCATTGCGGTGGCCAATATGGCGCATGCCATCAAGCGCATCTCGGTGGCGCGGGGTCACGACGTCACCCGCTACACGCTCGCCTGTTTCGGAGGCGCTGGTGGCCAGCATGCCTGCCTCGTCGCCGATGCGCTGGGGATGGAGCGGGTGATGATCCATCCGCATGCAGGCGTTCTTTCTGCTTATGGCATGGGTCTGGCCGATCGGTCAGTTCTGCGCGAGCGAACGATCGCGCTGCCGATCGGCGACAGGACGGCGATCCGCGAGGCGGCAGACGCGCTGGAGCGGTCGGCGCGTGAGGCGCTGGCGGCACAGCATATCGGCGACGCGCTGATCGAGACGGTTCACCGCGCCCAGCTTCGCCTCGTCGGGACCGACAGTCTGATCGAGGTGCCGCTGGGCGACGCCGATGCGATGCGTGCCGCTTTCGAGGATGGACACCGGGCCCGTTTCGGCTTCGCGGGCAGAGGCGAACTGCTTTGCGACATGCTTCAGGTGGAGGCGGTCGCCCGATCGGGCGAGGAGGCGGGGGCATCTGCGTCGTCCATCGCCGCCGGGCCGGTAACAGCCAGAGCCGAAGTCGAGGCCTTCCTGGCAGGCGAAGCTTGTCTTGTGCCACTCTATGATCGCGCCGATCTGCCGATCGACTGGTCGGTGCAGGGGCCCGCTCTGGTGATCGATGCCGTCTCGACCACGGTGGTCGAGCCGGGCTGGAGCATCCGCGTCGATGCGCTCGGTAACCTGATCCTCGCGCGTACCGCGTCGCGTACCGCCGCTATGGGAGGCGGTACGGCTGTCGATCCGGTGCGGCTGGAGATCTTCTCGGCGCTGTTCATGGCGATCGCCGAAGAGATGGGGGCGGCGCTGCAGCACTCGGCCGCCTCGGTCAACATTCGCGAACGGCTCGATTTCTCCTGCGCGATCTTCGACGCGGAAGGACAACTCATCGCCAACGCGCCGCACATGCCGGTGCATCTGGGCTCGATGGGCGAGAGCATCCGCACCATCATCGCCAGCCGGGGCGGGCGGATGCGGCCCGGCGACGCCTATGCGCTCAACGATCCGTTCGGCGGCGGCACGCACCTGCCCGACATCACCGTCGTGATGCCCGTGTTCGTCGAGGGGCGCGGGGACGGGCCCGCCTTCTTCGTCGCCGCGCGCGGGCACCATGCCGATATCGGCGGAACGAGCCCCGGGTCGATGCCGCCCACCAGCACGCGGATCGAGGAGGAGGGCATTATCCTGCGCGACGTCACCGTCGTGGAGGAAGGGCGGTTCTGCGAGGCGGAGCTGCGCGCACGGCTGGGTGAGGGGCGATGGCCGGCGCGCAATCCGGATCAGAATATCGCCGACCTCCAGGCGCAGGTCGCTGCCTGTGCGCGTGGGGCGGCCGAGTTGCAGCGGATCTCCGCCGACTATGGGGTCGAGGTGGTCGCGGCCTATATGGAGCATGTCCAGGCGCATGCCGAGGCGGCGGTCAGGGCGGTGATCGGGCGGCTTTCGGACGGGGGCTTCGCCTACGAGATGGACGATGGAGCGGTCGTGCGCGTCGCGATCTCGATCGACCGGGAGGCGCGCTCGGCGACGGTCGACTTCACCGGCAGCAGCGCCCAGCTCGACAACAACTTCAACGCGCCCCGGTCGATCGCGCGCGCGGCCGTGCTCTACGCCTTCCGCACGCTGCTCGACGAGCCGATCCCGATGAACGACGGCTGCCTGCGGCCGATCCGCATCGTCGTGCCGGAAGGATCGATGCTCGATCCGCGTCCGCCGGCGGCCGTCGTCGCTGGCAATGTCGAGACGAGCCAGGTCGTGACGGACGCGATCTTCGGGGCACTCGGCGTGATGGCGGCGGCACAGGGGACGATGAACAACTTCACCTTCGGCAACGCGCGCGTTCAATATTACGAGACAATCGCGGGCGGATCCGGCGCCGGGGCCGACTTCGACGGAACGTCAGCGGTGCAGACGCACATGACCAACAGCCGCCTGACCGATCCCGAAGTGCTGGAGACGCGCTTTCCGGTTCTGGTCGAGCGCTTCGCGATCCGTCTTGGTTCGGGCGGCAACGGCGCGCATCATGGTGGCGATGGCGCGATCCGGGTGATCCGCGCGCGCGAGCCGATGGTGGCGGGGATCCTCGCCAACCGACGTCGGGTGCCGCCGTTCGGGATGGCAGGTGGCGAGCCCGGCAAGGTCGGCCGCAACCATGTCGAGCGCGCCGATGGACGGATCGAGGAATTGCCTGCGACCGCTGCGGTCGAGCTCGAGCCTGGTGACCGCTTCGTGATCGAGACGCCCGGCGGCGGCGGCTTTGGTGCGCCGCGCTGATGCTGGTGCTTGCTGGCATCGGGGTGATCGTGCTGGGCTTCCTGCTCCGCCTCAACCCGCTGCTGGTGGTCGCGGTGGCGGCGGCCGTGACCGGCTGGGCGGCGGGGCTGAGCCCGCTGGCGATCCTTGCGGCGATCGGCAAGGCCTTCAACAGCGTCCGCTACGTCTCGATCATCTGGATCGTGTTGCCGGTGATCGGCCTGCTCGAACGCCATGGGCTGCAGGAGCGGGCGCGTACCCTGGTCGCGGGCTTCGCCGGCGCGACCGCCGGCCGACTGCTGATCGTCTATTTGCTGTTCCGCCAGATCACGGCCGCGATCGGCCTCAATTCGATCGCAGGGCCGGCGCACACGGTCCGCCCGCTGGTCGCCCCCATGGCGGAGGCGCTTGCCGAGCGGCAGGCGGGCGGGCTCGATGAGGGACAACGCGAGCGGGTGAAGGCGCTGGCGGCGGCAACCGACAATGTCGGCCTGTTCTTCGGCGAGGATATCTTTCTTGCGATCGGCTCGATCCTGCTGATGAAGGGCCTGCTCGAACAGTTCGGTATTCTCCTCCAGCCGTTCAGCCTGTCGCTGTGGGCGATCCCGAGCGCGATCGCCGCTTTCCTGATCCACGGCGCGCGGCTGCTGTGGCTCGATCGACGGTTGTCGCGGTGATCGGGCTCTCCTTCATCTACACGGTCGCCGGCACATTGTTCGCGTTCTACGCCGCGCTGAGCCTCGCCGGCCGGCGTCTCGCCAACGCCGCCTTCTGGGGGCTGCTTGCGCTGAGCTTCCTGTTCGGCAACCGGCTGGGTGATCTGGCCAATGGATTTCTCGTGCTCGGACTGGTGGCGGTTGCAGCGTCGGGGCGGATGCGTCGTTCGGTGGGGGGCGAGGAGATTGATCGCGCGGCCGAAGCGGCGAGGCGTGGCAACCGGCTGTTCCTACCCGTGCTGGTGATCCCGGCGACGGCGCTGGTCGGCACGCTCGCCTTCCAGCATTGGCCGGCTCTGGCCGATCCCAAACAGGGGACGCTGGTGGCGCTGACCTTGGGCGTGCTGCTCGCGTTGGCGGCCGCCTGTCTCTGGCTGCGGCCGCGCGCGGTGGCACCGATCCGCGAGGGGTTGCGGCTGATGGACTCGGTCGGCTGGGCGGCGGTGCTGCCGCAGATGCTGGCGAGCCTCGGCGCGGTGTTCGCGCTGTCGGGGGTTGGCACGGTCGTCGGCGGGCTGATTGGCAGGCTGGTGCCCCATGGCAGCCTCATCGGCGCGACGATCGCTTATGGTCTGGGCATGGCATTGTTCACGATCGTGATGGGCAACGCCTTCGCCGCCTTCCCGGTGATGATGGCGGCGGTCGGCCTGCCGCTGCTCATTCATGGTCATCACGGCGATCCGGCGGCGGTGGCGGCGATCGGCATGTTGTGTGGCTTTTGCGGGACGCTGCTGACCCCGATGGCGGCCAATTTCAACATTGTGCCGGCGGTGCTGCTCGACCTGCGTGACCGCTATGGCGTGATCCGCCAGCAGGTGGCGACGGCCTTGCCGTTGCTGGCAGTCAACATCGCATTCATCATCTGGTTCGCCTTTTAGGAGCCCCATGACCCCCGAGACCGCCGCCCGCTTCGCTCGTCTGACGCTTGGTCATGTCGGGCGCGAATATCCCAACAAGCTCGACCATGTGATGACGGGCCCCGAGGATGTGCGGCCGCCGTCCGAACTGCATCCGGTGTTCTATGGCAGCTATGACTGGCACAGTTGCGTGCATGGCTGGTGGCAGCTGCTGCGCCTGGCGCGGCTCCATCCCGATCTGCCGGAGAGCGCGGCAATCCGCGAGCGGGCCGATACCATGTTCACGCCGGGGAAGACGGCGGGGGAACTGGCCTATCTGGCGCGCTCCGCCTCGGCTCCGTTCGAGCGGCCCTATGGCTGGGCGTGGGCGATGGCGCTCCACGGTGAGGCAGCGGATACGCGCTGGGGCGAGGTGCTCGCGCCGCTTGCCAAGGCCTTCGCCGATCGCTTCCAGGCCTTCCTCCCCAAGCTCACCTACGCTGTTCGCAGTGGCGCCCATTTCAACACCGCCTTTGCGCTGGTCCTCGCGCTGGACTGGGCGCGGGTTTTCCGACCGGCTCTCGCCGAGCTGATCGGAAAACGCGCGCTGCACTGGTTCGGGGCGGACCGGGCGTGCCAGGCTTGGGAACCGAGCGGCGACGACTTCCTGTCGCCCGCGCTGTGCGAGGCGTTGCTGATGAGCCGTGTGCTTGCGCGGCAGGAATTCACGCGCTGGTTCGACGCCTTCCTGCCCGACGCGGCGACGGCGTGCCCCGATCCGCTTTTTACGCCGGCGCATGTCTCCGACCGGAGCGATGGCAAGATCGCCCATCTCGACGGGCTCAACCTCAGTCGGGCCTGGTGCTGGCGCGGGATTGCGGCGGCGCTGG
>DATGEV010000253.1:0-2346 GCA_035309885.1 Sphingomonas sp. | reverse complement strand
CGCCCGCCGCGCGACGGCCACATGGCGTTCGTACGCACGCCGGACCATATCTCGATCGAGCTGCTGCAGGCCGGCAAGCCGCTCGCGCCGGCCGAGCCCTGGGCGTCGATGCCCAACACCGGCAGCTGGTAAGCGCCGTGGCCGTCGAGATCGTCGCCGTCCCCGCGCTCAGCGACAACTATGTCTGGCTGATGCACGATCCCGACAGCGGTGAGACGGTAGCGGTCGATCCCGGCGAGGCGGCTCCGGTGCTGGCCGCCGCGCAGGCGCGCGGCTGGCGCATCACGCAGGTGTGGAACACCCACTGGCATGGCGATCATGTCGGCGGCAACGCTGCGATCAAGGCGGCGACTGGCGCCATCATCACCGGCCCCTCCGAAAAGGGTCGCATCCCCACGCTCGACCACGTCGTCGAGGAAGGCGACCGGGTGCGCATCGGCGCGCATGAGGGCGAAGTGATCGCGGTCGGCGCCCACACCGCTGGCCACATCGCCATCCACCTGCCCGACGAAGCGGTCGTCTTCACCGGCGACACGCTGTTCGCGATGGGTTGTGGCCGCCTGTTCGAAGGCAGTGCCGAGGATATGTTCCGCAGCCTGGCCAAGCTCGCCGCGCTGCCCGGCGAGACGCGGGTGTGCTGCGGCCACGAATATACCGTCGCCAACGGCCGTTTCGCGGTGGCGACCGAGCCGGACAATGCCGCCGCCCGTGCGGCGCTTGCCGACGCCGAGCGGTTGCGGGCCAAGGGGCACCCCACCCTGCCCTCCACGATCGCGGCCGAATGTGCTACCAATCCCTTCATGCGAGCCAAGGATGTGGAGGAGCTCGCAGCGCGCCGCGCCGCCAAGGACAGTTTCCGGGGCTAGGCAGGTCGGACGAGCGGGCGCGCCCTCGCCTAAAGAAGGATCATGCCATGCGTATCCTGCCCCTCGCCGCCGCGCTGACCCTGCTGGTCCCCGGCACCGCCGACGGTTTCCGCAACACCCAGACGGTCGAGCAGGCGCTCGCCGGCCGCTCCCCCGGCAAGCCCGTCACCTGCATCCAGCAGCAGCGGATCGACAGTTCGCAGATCTTCGATTCAGGGGCGATCCTCTACCGGATGAAGGGCGGCCCCGATTATCTCAACGATCCGCACTGCCCGAGCCTGAAACAGGATCGCTCGATCGCCAGCCGCACGCCCTCCATCTCGCTGTGCAGCGGCGACATCCTGCACGTGTTCGAACCGGTCAGCGGGATGGATTATGGATCGTGCCCGCTGAACGAGTTCGTGCCCTATGCGCGGATCAAGAAGGCTCAGTAGGACGACGCCTTGTAGAGCGCGTCGAGCCGCGGACCGTAGGCGCCGCGGATCACGTGGCGGCGGATCTTCATCGAGGGCGTGAGCTGGGCATTCTCGATCGTGAAGGCATCCTCCGCCACGAGCACGCGGCGCACCTTCTCGCTGGTCGATAGATCGGCGTTCACCCGATCGACCGCCGCCTGCATCGCACGCTGGAAGGCCGGGTTCTGGGCGAGTTGGGCGATGTCGTTCGCGACGCCCTGCGCGCTCGCCCATTCGGCCTGCCATTCGGGATCGGGCACGACCAGACCGACCAGATAGGGCCGCCGATCGCCCATCACCATCGCCTGCAGGATCTCCGGCTGGAGGGTGAGCATTCCCTCGACACGCTGGGGCGCGACATTGTCGCCCTTGTCGTTGACGATGATGTCCTTCTTGCGGTCGGTGATGACGAGCCGGCCCTTGTCGTCGAGATGGCCGATGTCGCCGGTGTGCAGCCAGCCATCGGCTCCGAGCACGCGCGCGGTCTCCTCCTCGTTGCGCCAATAGCCTTTCATCACGAGCTCGCCGCGCACCAGGATCTCGCCATCCTCGGCGATCCGCACCTCGACGCCCGGCATCGGCGGACCGACCGTATCGAGCTTGAGCCCCGCCTTGGGCCGGTTACAGCTGATGATCGGGGCGGCTTCGGTCTGGCCATAGCCCTGCAGCATGGTGAGGCCGAGCGAGGAGAAGAAGCGGCCGACCTCGGGGTTGAGCGGCGCGCCGCCCGACACCAGCGCCTTCATCCGGCCGCCGAACCGCCCGCGCACCTTCTTGCGGATCGTCGCCGAGAGCATCAGGTCCATTGGTCGCTGCCACAGCTTCGGCTTGTCCGGCATCGCCTGCGCGCGCTCCAGCAGCCAAGTCGGCAGAGATCCCTGCTTCTCGATCGCCTTGGCGATGCGCGTGCGCAGCACCTCGAACAGGCGCGGCACGACCACCATGATGGTGGGGCGCACCTCCTCGATGTTGGAGGCGAGCTTCTCGAGGCCTTCGGCGTAATAGATCTGGCCACCCAGCGCGAT
>DATGEV010000252.1:0-4607 GCA_035309885.1 Sphingomonas sp. | reverse complement strand
GTCACCCATCGCGTTCTCGTCGGCGGGGACCAGCATGTTGTCTTCGGCCGAAACGTTCGACGCGTTGGTCTCAGCCGACTTGTGGCAAGCGGCAGCGCCGAGCGCCAGAGCCGCAACCGCGGCGATCGTGAAAGCCTTCTTCATCATATACTCCTATTCGTTCACCAGCGGACGTCCGGCAACGCAGCACGCCCGTAGCCGTTCCGAAAAACGCGATAAATGCGGCCCGCGTCAAGCCCCGGCAGCGATCCGTCGGCCGCAAAAGAGCCGGAAAAAGCCATTTTCCCGGCTCTTTCGGCTCGATTTCCGACCTTCCTAACCGAATGGGCGAAACGATTGCGACTAGAAGTGCAGCGTCCGGCCGTAAGCCGAGAGCACGCTCTCGTGCATCATTTCGCTCAGCGTCGGGTGCGGGAATACCGTTTCGATCAGCTCCGCCTCGGTGGTTTCGAGCTGCTTGGCGACGGTGTAACCCTCGATCAGCTCGGTCACTTCCGCGCCGATCATGTGGGCGCCGAGAAGCTCGCCGGTCTTGGCGTCGAACACCGTCTTCACGAAGCCTTCCGCCTCGCCGAGCGCGATCGCCTTGCCATTGCCGATGAAGGGGAATTTGCCGACCTTCACCTCATAGCCGGCTTCCTTGGCCTTCGCCTCGGTGAGGCCGACCGACGCGATCTGCGGACGCGAATAGGTGCAGCCCGGGATGTTGCTGACGTCCATCGCGTGCGGATGCTTGCCGGCGATGGCTTCGGCCGCGATCACGCCCTCGTGGCTCGCCTTGTGGGCCAGCCACGGCGGCGCGGTGACGTCGCCGATCGCCCACAAGCCGGCGACGTTGGTGCGGCACTGGCCGTCGGTGTCGATATGACCCTTGGTCGTCTTCACGCCGAGCGCCTCGAGGCCGATATTCTCGGTGTTCGGCACGATGCCGATCGCGACGATGGCGTGGCTGAACTCGTGCGTCTCGACCTTGCCGTCGGCGAGCTTGATCGCCGCCTTCACGCCCTTGCCGGTGTTCTCTAGGCTTTCGACGCCGGCCGAGGTGATAACCTTCATGCCCTGCTTGGTGAGCGCCTTGGTCAGGAATTCGGAAACCTCATGGTCCTCCACCGGCACGACCCGGTCGAGCATCTCGACGACCGTCACCTCGGCGCCCATGTCCGAATAGAAGCTGGCGAACTCGACGCCAATGGCGCCCGAACCGATGACCAGCAGCTTGGTCGGCATCTCCTTGGGCGTCATCGCGTGGCGATAGGTCCAGATCCGCTCGCCGTCTGTCTTGGCGAAGGGCAGGTCGCGGGCGCGGGCGCCGGTGGCGATGATGATGTCCTTGGCGGCGAGATCGGCGGTCTTGCCGTCCTTGACGACCGACAGCTTGCCTTTCGCGGTGATCTTGCCCTCGCCTTCGACGACGGTGATCTTGTTCTTCTTCATCAGGCCCTTGACGCCGGCGTTGAGCTGGCCGGCCACACCGCGCGAGCGCTTCACGACCTTGGCGAGGTCGAAGCCGGCCTTCTCGGTCGAGAGGCCATAGGCCTCGGCGTGGGTCATGTAGTGGTAGATCTCGGAGGTGCGCAGCAGCGCCTTGGTGGGGATGCAGCCCCAGTTGAGGCAGATGCCACCCAGCAACTCACGCTCCACGATCGCGACCTTGAGGCCGAGCTGTGCCGCGCGGATCGCCGCGACATAGCCTCCCGGGCCCGAACCCAGCACGATGAGATCGTAGGTATCAGCCATGCTTGTCCTTCCTCAGAGCCGGCCCCCTCCGGAGCCGGCGATCAATCGATGGGCCGGTCGGCCCGTCAGTCGTTTTGTACGGCCTTCAGCGACGCCCAGGCGATCGCCGTGGCCAGGGAAAAAACCAGCCACGACCAGTGGAATTCGATCCCCCCGAAGGGGAGCCGGACGAACTGTCCCGCCAACACCCCGCCCTGCATGTCGTCGCTGCGGTTCACCAGCCAGGGCACAGCCACGCCCGCCGCCGCTCCCGTAAGAAGGGCGGTGGGCAGCGCCATAGCTAGGCGGCCTCGCCATCGCCGGCGGGCGTCATCGGCAGCACCCGGCGGGGCTGGCGATCCTCGCCCACTGCAACGAAGGTAAAGACCGCCTCCGTCACCTTGTAGCTGTTGTCGTCGTGGCGAGCGCGGCGCCAGGCCTCGACCGCGACCTTCATCGACGTGCGGCCGGTGCCGACCAATGCGGCATAGACGGACACTTCGTCGCCGACGAACACGGGGCGGTGGAAAGTCATACCCTACATCGCAATGGTCACGGCGCGGCCGTGGCTGTGGCGCGACGCGACCGAGCCCGCGGCCGAATCCATCATGCTCATCAGCCAGCCGCCGAAGATGTCGCCATAGGGGTTGGTGTCCTTGGGCATGGCCACCACGCGGACCGCCGGCGCCCCTTCGGGCGGCAGATCGTCGAGCGGCTTCTTCACGCCAGCATGCCCAGCGGGTTCTCGACGAGGCGCTTGAACGCCTTCATCAGCTTGGCGCCGTCGGCGCCATCGATGGCGCGGTGATCGAAGCTGCCGGTCGCCGACATGACGGTCGCGACGGTCAGCTCGTCATTGACGATGTAGGGGCGCTTCTCGCCCGCGCCGATCGCCATGATCATGCCCTGCGGCGGGTTGATGACCGCCTCGAACTGCTTGATCCCGTACATGCCCATGTTCGAGATCGACGCCGTGCCGCCGGCATATTCGTGCGGCTGGAGCTTGCCGTCCTTGGCGCGGCCCGCGAGATCCTTGATCTCGTTGGCGATGGCCGACAGGCTCTTGGTGTCGGCGCCGGTCACCACCGGGGTGATGAGGCCGTTGGGGATCGACACCGCGACCGAGATGTCCGCGCGCTGGAAGGTGACGAGCTGGTCGCCGGTGAGCATCACGTTGCAGCTCGGCACTTCCATCAGCGCCACCGCCAGCGCCTTCACCAGCATGTCGTTGACCGACAGCTTCACGCCGCGGCTCTCGAGGCCCTTGTTGAGCTCACCGCGCAGCTTGAGCAGCGCGTCGAGCGGGATGTCCACCGTGAGGTAGATGTGCGGCACCGTCTGCTTCGATTCGGTAAGGCGACGCGCGATCGTCTTGCGCATGTTGGAGAGCTTGACGCTCTCATGCGGAATGTCGGGGATCTGCGCGGGCGCCGGGGCGGCGACCGGAGCGGCAGCGGCCACCGGGGCGGCGGCCTGCGCGGCGGGAGCGGCGGCGCCCGGCGTGACGCCGGCTAGGTCGGCCTTGACGATGCGGCCGTTGGGGCCCGTGCCCTGCACGGCGGTGAGATCGATGCCCTGCTGGCCGGCGATGCGACGCGCGAGCGGGCTCGCCTTGACGCGGTCGCCCGCGGCCGCAGCCGCGGCCGGCGCGGCCTTGGGCGCCGACACGGCGACGGGGGCCTCCTGCTTCAGCGGGGCGGCGGCGGGCGCCTTGGCCTCGGCGGGCTTGACTTCGACAGGCTTGGTAGCCGGCGCGGCCTTGACGGCGGCGGCATCCTCGCCCTCGCCGGCCAGGATTGCGATCAGCGCGCCCACCTTCACGCCGTCGGTGCCTTCGGCCACGAGGATCTGGGAGATGGTGCCTTCATCGACGGCTTCAAACTCCATCGTCGCCTTGTCGGTTTCGATCTCGGCGAGAATATCACCGGATTTCACCGCGTCGCCCTCCTTGACCAACCATTTCGCAAGGGTGCCCTCCTCCATCGTCGGGGAAAGGGCGGGCATCTTCAGTTCGATGGGCATCGCGGCGAGGGCCTCTCTGGCAGTCGGTCTAGCGAGGCGCTCATTTCGGCCCTCGGCGCCTCATGGTCAAGGCTGACGCTTGCGTGAGACCGCAGGATGCCGCACCGTTACACCCATGGAAGAGGTTTCGATGCCCCGCACCTATCTCGTCGTGCTCGACGGCAGCCCCGAGGCGCGCGTGGCCCTGCGCTTCGCCGCACGCCGCGCCGCCAAGACCGCGGGGCAGGTCGAAATGCTGGCAGTCGTGCCGCCCGCCGAGTTCGTCCAGTGGGGCGGCGTGCAGGAGGCGCTGGAGGAGGAAGCGCGGCTCGGCGCCGAGGCGCTGCTCCATCAGGCCGCCGGTGAAATTGTCGATGAGCTTGGGCTGAAACCGATCCTGACGATCCGCCAAGGCGAACCGGTGAAGACCGTGCGCACGCTGCTGGAGGAGCGGCCGGGCATCGCCGCGCTGGTGCTCGGCGCGCAGGCCGCGGGCGGGCCGGGGCCGCTGGTCAGTCATTTCACCGGCACCGATTCGGGAAAACTGCCCTGCCCCGTGATGATCATACCGGGTTCGCTCGACGACGCCGCGCTCGACCGGCTGAGCTGAACACCCGCCGGCTCAGCGTCCGCAGGCGCAGCTCGGCTTGCGCGCGCGATGATGGACCACGCCGTGCGGGGCACGGCGCTTCATCGCAGCGGCCTGATAGGTGGTGGATTCGTCACCGTCGTCGTCTTGGTGGTGATGATGCGGCCGGGCGTCACCGAGACCACTGATCCGCCCGCCAGATAATAGCCCGGCCCATAGCCCGGGGCCGGAACCGCGCCGCCCTCGATCACCGGCATCGGGCCGACTTCGTCGGTGCGGGTCACGGTGGTGTTGGGGCCGG
>DATGEV010000251.1:0-2551 GCA_035309885.1 Sphingomonas sp. | reverse complement strand
GGGACCAGGGCACACCGTGCGCTCCGAATATGTCCGCGGCGGCGGCGTGCCCTGCCTGATCGCGGTGCATCAGGACGCCAGCGGCAACGCACATGACGTGGCCCTCTCCTATGCTTCCGCGATCGGCGGCGGTCGCTCGGGCATCATCGAGACCAACTTCAAGGAAGAGTGCGAGACCGATCTGTTCGGCGAACAGGCGGTGCTCTGCGGCGGCCTCACCCACCTCATCCAGGCGGGTTTCGAGACGCTGGTCGAAGCCGGCTACGCGCCGGAAATGGCGTATTTCGAATGCCTTCACGAGGTGAAGCTGATCGTCGATCTGATGTATGAGGGCGGCATCGCCAACATGCGCTACTCGATCAGCAACACCGCCGAATATGGCGACATCACCACTGGCCCGCGCATCATCACCGACGAGACCAAGAAGGAGATGAAGCGCGTACTGGCCGACATCCAGCAGGGCCGCTTCGTCAAGAATTTCGTGCTCGACAACCGCGCCGGCCAGCCCGAGCTCAAGGCGAGCCGCAAGCTCGCAGCCGAGCATCCGATCGAACAGGTCGGCGCCAAGCTCCGCGCGATGATGCCGTGGATCGGCGCGGGCAAGCTGGTCGACAAGGAGCGCAACTGAGCGCGGGATTCCAGCCCGTTTTCCAAGGGCCTCCCGTCCCTTTTCCGATTTGACAGGAACGGGCCGGCGCGTCAGCGTCGCGCCCGTTTCGCCTTTCGGAGTTGCACTATGCGCGTCTCGCCCGCCCTCCTCGCCCTCCTGATCACCACCGCGCCCGCCGTCGCGCAGGCACCCATGCAGATGCCCAAGGCGCCTCCCGGTTCGCCGGACACCGCGAAGGTCGCCGCCGGCACCTATGCGATCGAGCCCTCCCACACGCAGGTGATGTTCGCGCTCGACCATCTCGGCTTCTCGGTGTTCCGCGGCTTCCTGTCGGGCGCGTCGGGCACGCTGAGCCTCGATCCCGCGCGGCCAACCGAGGCCAAGCTGTCGGTCACGGTGCCGATCTCGTCGATCTTGACTACCAGCCAGAAGCTCAATCAGGAGTTGGCCGGCCCCGACTGGTTCGACGCCCAGCGCTTTCCGACCGCGACCTTCGTGTCGACCAAGGTGACGCCCGGCCCGAACAACATCGCGCTGGTTGACGGCAACCTCACCATCCACGGCCAGACCCGTCCAGTGACGCTCCAGGCCCATTTCCACGGCGCCGGCAAGAGCATGATGGGCAAGGGCGCAGCGATCGGCTTCGACGGCCGGGTGGCGCTCAACCGCAGCACCTTCGGGCTTGGCAAGGGCGTGCCGTTGGTGTCAGATCATGTCGAGCTGACCATCGCCGCCGCCTTCGAGCAGCAGTAACATTTGTTATTTCCTGTCGCAGTCCATCGCCACTGCGACAGGAATAGACCTGACGATTGACACGACTTGCCAGAAATTGCTGGACAGCCTCCGGCCTTTCCGTCAGGAAATCGGCCATGAATCCGGCGATCCGCCTTCCCCTGCTTCGACTTACGCGCCCTTAGGCGCGTCGCTTTCGCGTGGGCTACAGCCGCCCGCGCCGCCGCCTAAGGGGACCATCGCCGCCCGCAAGGACGGGCCCGAGACGGAACAGATATCCGCCCCAGACCCGCCGTGTGCGAGGGGCGCCGGAGTGGCCAGCATGACCGACACGATCCTTATCTTCGACACCACGCTCCGAGACGGCGAGCAGTCGCCCGGCTGCTCGATGAACCTCGAGGAGAAACTAAAGGTCGCCGCCCAGATCGAGGCGATGGGCGTCGACATCATCGAGGCCGGCTTCGCCATCGCCTCCGAAGGCGATTTCGAGGCGGTGAGCGAGGTCGCAAAACAGGCCGACCGCGCCGTCATCGCTAGCCTCGCCCGCGCCGCCGACGCCGACATCGATCGTGCCTGGGAAGCGGTGAAGCATGCGCGACGCCCGCGCATCCACACCTTCATTGCCACCTCGCCGCTGCACATGAAGGTGAAGCTCAACAAGACGCCCGAGGAGGTGATCGCCTCGATCGAGCGATCGGTCAGCCGCGCGCGCAACCTCTGCGACAATATCGAATGGTCGGCCGAGGATGCCACGCGCTCCGATCCCGATTTCCTCGCCCGCGCGATCGAGACCGCGATCAAGGCTGGCGCCACCACGATCAATCTGCCCGACACCGTCGGCTATGCGACGCCCGAAACCTACGGCGCGATGTTCCGCGACATGATCGGGCGCGTGCCCAATGCCGACAAGGCGATCTTCTCCACCCATTGCCACAATGATCTCGGCCTTGCGGTGGCGAACTCGCTGGCGGCAGTGATGGCCGGCGCGCGGCAGGTGGAATCGACCATCAACGGCATCGGCGAGCGCGCGGGCAACGCCGCGGTCGAGGAGATCGCCATGGCGATCCGCCTCCGCCACGACGTCATGCCCTTCCGCACAAATGTCGTGTCAACCGAGATCACCAAGTCGAGCCGGCTTGTCTCGGCCGTGACCGGCTTTCAGGTGCAGCCCAACAAGGCGATCGTGGGCGCCAACGCCTTCGCGCACGA
>DATGEV010000250.1:0-4497 GCA_035309885.1 Sphingomonas sp. | reverse complement strand
GGATATTCCCAGCTGAAGCTCAATCTGGCGCGCGCCGGCCAGATGACGGTGGTGCAGTGACCGCGCCGCTCCATGCCGTGGTTACGGGCGGCGGCAGCGGCATCGGCCTTGCGATCGCGCGCGCGCTGGGCGAGGCGGGGCACCCCGTCACGATTATGGGGCGAAGCGCCGATCGGCTGGCTTCGGCGCTGGGCACCATCCCCGCCGGCGATGCGCTCGCCTGCGACGTGGCCGACGAAGCGAAAGTCGGCCAGGCTTTCGCCGAAGCCGCCAGCCGCCGCGGCCCGATCGGCATCCTCGTCAATTGCGCCGGGATCGCGCGCACCGCCCCCTTCGAGAAGACCGCGAACGCGGTGTGGGACGAGCTGTGGCGGGTCAATGTGATGGGAGCGGTGTACGCCAGCCGTGCGGTGCTCCCGGGGATGCGCACGCTTCCCTTCGCGCGGATCGTCAACGTTGCCAGCACGGCCTCACTCAAGGGCTATGCCTATGTCAGCGGCTATACGGCTACCAAGCACGCTCTGCTGGGCCTCACCCGCGCACTGGCGATCGAGCTCGCGCAGACAGCGATCACCGTCAACGCGGTCTGCCCGGGCTATACCGACACCGACATCATCCGTCAGTCGGTCGCGACGATCGTCGGGAAGACGGGGCGCAGCGACGCGGACGCGCTGAAGACCTTTACCGCCACCAATCCGCAGGGCCGCCTGATCGTGCCCGACGAGGTGGCGGCGAGCGTGATGTGGCTCGCGTCCGAGGCGGCGCGGTCGGTAACCGGCCAGGCGATCGTCGTCGCCGGCGGCGAGATCATGTGAGGATGTGATGACCAGCTTTGATCCCGAAACCTATGCGCCGCGGCATTTTGCGTTCGCTTATGCCGACAAGGTGGCGACGATCACACTCGACCGGCCCGAGCGCAAGAATCCGCTCACCTTCGAGTCCTATGCCGAGCTGCGCGATCTTTTCCGCGCGCTGCCCTACCAGGCGGCGGTGAAGGCGGTGGTGGTGACGGGAAGTGGCGGCAATTTCTGCTCGGGCGGCGATGTCCACGAGATCATCGGCCCGCTCACGGAAATGGCGATGCCCGAGCTGCTCGCGTTCACGCGGATGACCGGCGATCTGGTCAAGGCGATGCGCCACTGCCCGCAGCCGATCGTTACGGCCGTCGATGGCGTCTGTGCGGGCGCAGGCGCGATCATCGCCATGGCGTCGGACATCCGGTTTGGAACGGTGGCCAGCAAGACGGCCTTCCTGTTCACCCGGGTCGGGCTCGCCGGCGCGGACATGGGAGCGTGCGCGCTCCTGCCGCGCATCATCGGTCAGGGCCGTGCGTCCGAGCTTCTGTACACGGGACGGTCTTTCTCCGGCGAGGAGGGGGAGCGCTGGGGGTTCTATAATCGGCTTTGCCCCTCTGAACAGCTGCTCGCAGAGGCCCGGGCGTTCGCCGCTCAGCTCGCCTCCGGCCCGACCTTCGCGCATGGTATGACCAAGAACCAGCTCAACATGGAATGGGCGATGCCGATCGACACCGCGATCGAGGCCGAGGCGCAGGCACAGGCGATCTGCATGCAGACCAGGGATTTCGCGCGCGCCTATCACGCGTTCGTCGCCAAGCAGAAACCGGTATTCGAGGGCGATTGAAATGGCCGACGACAGCTTCATCGCCTGGCCCTTCTTCGAGGAGAGCCATCGCCTCACCTTCGCCGAGCTTTCGGCCTGGTGCGCGGACCATGCCGAGGCGTTGCATGGCGAGAGCGGCGATGTGAACACGGATTGCCGCCGTCTTGTCCGTCTGCTCGGCGAAGCAGGCATTCTGCGCAATGCGGTGCCCGCCGATTATGGAGGGAAGGCCAAGCGGATCGATGTCCGCACGCTTTGCCTCACGCGCCAGACGCTCGCCTATCACGCCGGCCTCGCGGACTTCGCCTTTGCCATGCAGGCGTTGGGCGTCGGCGCGATCAGTCTGTTCGGCGGAGACGTCGTTCGCACCACCTATCTGCCCAAGGTTGCGACCGGTGACATGATCGCGGGTTTCGCGCTTTCCGAAAAGGAGGCCGGCTCCGACGTCGCCGCGATGGCCATGACCGCCGAGAAAGTGGCCGGTGGCTGGCGGCTCAACGGCGAGAAAACCTGGATCTCGAACGGTCCGGTTGCCGACATCCTGACGGTGTTCGCCCGCAGTGGCGAGGCTCCGGGCGCGCGCGGTATCTCGGCATTCGCCTTCCCGACCGCGACACCGGGTTTCTCCATTGTCGAGACGATCGACCTGATTGCGCCGCACCCGCTGGCGACGATCCGTTTCGACGATTGTTTCGTACCCGACGACCATCTGCTGGGCGAGGCGGGGCAGGGCTTCAAGATTGCGATGGCGACACTGGACATGTTGCGCTCGACCGTTGGCGCCGCGGCGCTCGGCTTCGCGCGGCGCGCGACCGAAGAGGCGCTCGCCCGCTCGACGACGCGCAAGCTGTTCGGCGCTCCGCTGTCGGATCTCCAGCTTTCCCAGGCATCGCTCGCGGAGATGGCGCTCGGCAACGATGCGAGCGCGCTCCTCATCTATCGCGCCGCTTGGGCGAAGGACCAGGGTCAGCCCAGAATCACGCGCGAGGCCGCGATGGCCAAGCTCTATGCCACCGATACCGCGCAGCAGACGATCGACCGGGCAGTCCAGCTCTTCGGTGGCGCTGGCGTCGTCAGCGGCAATATGGTCGAGCGACTCTATCGCGAGATCCGGGCGCTGCGCATCTATGAAGGCGCAAGCGAGGTGCAGAAGATCGTGATCGCGCGCGCCACGGTCGCGGATTTTCAGGCAAGGACCAACGCATGAGGATCCTCCAGCCGGCCGGATGGCCGCGTCCCAAGGGTTATTCGAACGGTATCGAAGTGCGTGGGCGTCAGATCTTCGTGGCGGGCCTCGTCGGCTGGACAGAGAGGGAGACGTTCGAGGCTTCCGATCTGCCGGGCCAGTTCGACCAGCTTCTGCGGAATCTTGTCACGATCCTTGGCGAGGCCGACGCCCGGCCTGAGCATGTAGTCCGGATGACCTGGTACATTACCGACAAGCGCGAATATCTGGAGAATGCGAAGCGCATCGGTGAAATCTACCGCGAGATCATGGGGCGGGTCTTCCCGGTTATGGCGGTGGTCCAGGTCGTGGCTCTCATCGAGGATGACGCCAAGATTGAGATCGAGGCGACGGCGGTCGTCCCGGACTGATCACCCCATATTGTCCTGTCGCACGCCCCCGCGCAGCGGGAGCCGATAATCCGCGCTTTTCCAACGATCAGCCGGACCGTCGCCGTCGCTCGCAACGTGGAAAAAGCGCAGATCCCCGACAAGGGCTGTCGGGGATCTGCTCACAATGATCAGGCGAGGTCGAACCGATCGAGGTTCATCACCTTGTTCCACGCCGCCACGAAGGCATCGACGAACGCCGGTCCGGCATCGGCGGCAGCATAAGCTTCGGCAAGCGCGCGCAGTTGCGAGTTCGAGCCGAAGATGAGGTCGACGCGCGTGCCCGACCACCTCTTCTCACCGCTCGCGCGATCGCTCGCCACGAACGCGCCGTCGGGTGCCGCCTCCCACTTCATGCTCGTGCTGGTCTTGAGCAGGTTGACGAGGAAGTCGTTGCTGAGCATCCCCGGCCGGTCGGTGAAGACGCCATGCTTGGAGCCGCCGACATTCGCGCCCAGCACGCGCAGGCCGGCTACCAGCACCGTCATCTCGGGCGCCGTCAGCGTCAGCAGGTTCGACCGGTTGACCAGCATCTCTTCGGCCGACACCGCCGTTTCCTCACCCGCATAGTTGCGGAAGCCGTCGATCTTCGGCTCCAGCGGCGCGAAGGAGTGACCGTCGGTCTGCTCCGGCGTCGCATCGGTGCGGCCGGGCGTGAAGGGTACCTTCACGGCATGGCCGGCCTTCTTCGCCGCTGCCTCAACCGCGGCGCAGCCGCCGAGCACGATCAGATCGGCGAGCGAAACCTTCTTGCCCCCCGTCTGCGCGGTGTTGAACGCCTTCTGGACGGCTTCCAGTTTCGCCAGCGCGGCCGCCAGTTCCGCGGGCTCGTTGACCGCCCAGTCCTTCTGAGGGGCAAGCCGGATGCGCGCGCCATTCGCGCCGCCGCGCTTGTCCGAACCGCGGAAGGTCGAGGCCGACGCCCAGGCGGTCGCGACCAGCCGGGCGATCGACAGGCCGGAATCGAGGATCTTCGCCTTGAGCGACGCGATGTCCGCCTCGTCGATCAGCGGATGATCGACCGCGGGGACGGGATCCTGCCAGATGCGCGGCTCGGCCGGCACTTCGGGCCCGAGCAGGCGGACATGCGAACCCATGTCGCGGTGGGTGAGCTTGTACCAGGCCTCGGCAAAAGCATGGGCGAGCTCATCGGGATGCTCGTAGAAGCGGCGCGAGATCTTCTCATAGACCGGATCGAAGCGCAGCGAGAGGTCGGTGGTCAGCATCGTCGGGCGATGCTTCTTCGACGGATCATGCGCGTCG
>DATGEV010000249.1:0-11782 GCA_035309885.1 Sphingomonas sp. | reverse complement strand
GGCGATCCAGGCAAAGATCAAGTCGCTCCACCTCAAGGCGGGCGTGACAACCACCTTCCTCGGCGCGGCCGGCGCCTTCTCCTCGTCGCTCACCAATCAGCTCTGGCTGATCGTGGCGGCCGTGATCTGCGTCTATATCGTGCTGGGCGTGCTCTATGAGAGCTTCATTCACCCGGCGACGATCCTCTCCACGCTGCCGTCCGCCGGAGCCGGTGCGCTGCTAGCGCTGTGGGTGACGGGGCATGACCTCGACATCATCGGCATCATCGGCATCGTGCTGCTGATCGGCATCGTGAAGAAGAACGCGATCATGATGATCGACTTCGCGATCGCGGCCGAGCGCGACGAGGGGTTGCCGCCGGTGCAGGCGATCCGGCAGGCGGCGATCCTGCGCTTCCGCCCAATCCTGATGACGACGCTGGCGGCGCTGTTCGCGGCGGTGCCGCTGATGGTCGGCATGGGGCAGGGGGCGGAGCTGCGCCGTCCGCTCGGCATCGCGATCTTCGGCGGGCTGCTGGTGAGCCAGCTGCTCACCATGTTCACCACCCCGATCATCTATCTCTATTTCGACAAGGCGCAGCAGAAGCTGGCGCGGCGTGGCTGGGGCGTGAAGTCGCCGGATCATGCGGGGCCGGGCATCGGGCCGGAAGCCACGCCGTGAACCTCTCGGCGCCCTTCATCCGGCGGCCGATCGGCACGATCCTGCTGACGATCGGGCTGGCGCTGGCGGGGACCGCAGGCTTCTTCTCGTTGGCCGTCGCGCCGCTGCCGCAAGTGGATTTCCCGACGATCAGCGTCTCCGCCAGCCTCGCCGGCGCGAGCCCCGATGTGATGGCGCAGAGCGTCGCGACGCCGCTCGAACGGCGGCTGGCGACCATCTCGGGCGTGACCGAGATGACCTCGCAGAGCTCGCTCGGCTCGACGCGGATCACGCTCCAGTTCGATCTAGCCAAGAATATCGACGGCGCCGCGCGCGAGGTGCAGGCGGCGATCAACGCCAGCCGTGTCGACCTGCCCGCGACGCTTAAGCAGAACCCAACCTACCGCAAGGTGAACCCGGCCAACCAGCCCGTCGTCACGCTGGCGTTGACGTCCGAGACGCGCACGCCGGGTGCGATCTACGATTCCGTCTCCAACATCGTGCAGCAGCACATGCTCCAAATCCCCGGCGTCGGCGACGTGGAGGTCGGCGGCGGATCGCTGCCGGCGGTGCGCGTCTCGGTGAACCCATACCGGCTCAATCAATACGGCATCGCGATGGAGGACGTGCGCGCCGCGATCGAAGCCGCCAACGCCAACCGGCCCAAGGGGCTGTTGCAGGGTGCGGACGGGCGCAGCTGGCAGATCTACACCAACGCCGCCGGCCGCACCGCGATCGACTATCGCCCGCTGGTGGTGGCGTGGCGGGGCGATGCGGCGGTCAGGTTGGGCGATATCGCCGACGTCACCGACAGCGTCGCCGACACGCGCACGATGGGGCTCTACAACGGCAAGCGGGCGATCATCGTCAATATCACCCAGCAGCCCGGCGCCAACCTGATCCAGATGGTCAACGCGATCCGCGCCGAGCTGCCGGCGCTGGAGGCGCAGCTTCCCGCCGACATCAAGGTGGCGGTGGCGGTCGACCGGACCAGCTCGATCCGGGCCTCGATCCGCGAGATCGAGATCACCGTGCTGATCGCGCTGGTGCTGGTGGTGCTGGTGGTGTTCGCCTTCCTGCGCGACCTGCGCTCGACCGTCATCCCGGCGGTGGCGACGATCGTGTCGCTGCTCGGCACCTTCGGCGTGATGTATCTGCTGGGGTTCAGCCTCAACAATCTGTCGCTGATGGCGATCACGGTGGCGACGGGCTTCGTCGTCGACGACGCCATCGTCGTGCTGGAGAACACCACCCGCCATCTCGAGCAGGGCATGAACCGCTTCGATGCCGCGCTGAAGGGCGCGTCCGAAGTCGGCTTCACGGTGCTGTCGATCAGCATCAGCCTGGTCGCGGTGTTCATCCCGCTGCTGTTCATGGGGGGCATCGTCGGCCGGCTGTTCCGCGAGTTCGCGGTGACGCTGTCGGTGGCGGTGATGATCTCGCTGGTCCTGTCACTGACGATGACGCCGATGTTGTGCGCCTGGTTCCTGCGCCCTAGTAGTGAGCAGGCCGAGCGCCGCCCGGGCCGCGTCTCGCGCATATTGGAGCGCGGCTACCTCCGCATCGAGCGCGGCTACGCGGTCGCGCTCGACTGGGCGCTGGCGATGAAGCCGCTGGTGATCCTGCTGCTGGTCGCGGTGATCGGGCTGACGCTCTACCTCTATGTCGTGGTGCCCAAGGGCTTCTTCCCGCAGCAGGAGAGCCCGCTGATCACCGCTGGCGTGCGCGCCGACGAGAGCGTCTCCTTCCAGTCGATGCAGGGCAAGCTCCAGCAGGTCGTCGGCATCATCAAGAAGGATCGCGCGGTGCAGAGCGTCGTCGGCTTCACTGGCGGCAGCCGCGCGGGCGGCGCCTTCATCATGATCGCGTTGAAGCCCGAGGGACAGCGCCACGGCCAGAGCAGCACGGATGTCATCCAGCGGCTCCAGCGGCGTCTCCAGCCGGTGAAAGGCATCCGCCTGTTCCTCAATCCGGTGCAGGATTTGCGCATCGGCGGGCGGCAGGGCAACGCCACCTATCAGTACACGCTGATGGCCGACAGCAGCGCCGACCTCAAGACATGGTCCGAGAAGCTGACCGCCGCCCTGGAGGACAGCCCCGTCCTCCAGAATGTCGACAGCGATCTGGCGGAGAACGGCGTCGAGAGCTTCGTCACCGTCGACAAGGACGCGGCCTCGCGCGTCGGCATCAGCTCCCGCGACGTCGACAATGCGCTTTACGACGCCTTCGGCCAGCGCAACGTCGCGACCATCTACGAGGACATCAACCAGTATAGCGTGATCCTTGGCTGGAACCCCGACGCCATCAAGGGCCCGCAGAACCTGCCCGATGTGCGCGTGCCGGCAGGCGCCAACGCGACCACCGGAACCGGTGCTGCGGTGCCGACCAACCCGGCGCTGCGCGATCCCTCGACCGGGGCGGCGCTCAGCACCACCGCGCACAACATGGTGCCGCTGCCCGCCATCGCGAATTTCGGGCAGGCGCCGACCGCCGCCAGCGTCAACCATCAGGGCACCGAGGTCGCGGCGACCATCTCCTTCGATCTCGCGCCCGGCAAGGCGCTGTCGGATGCGGCGACGGCGATCGATGCGGCCGAGGCGCAGATCGCCATGCCCAGCACCGTCCACGGCAGCTTCGCGGGCGCGGCGCTCACCTTCAAGCAGCAACAGGGATCGCAGCCGCTGCTGATCCTGGCCGCGCTGGTGACGATCTACATCGTGCTGGGCATGCTGTACGAAAATCTGGTCCACCCGCTCACCGTGCTGTCGACATTGCCGGCGGCGGGGGTGGGTGCGGTGCTGGCGCTGATGATGTTCGGGATGGATTTCTCGATCATCGCGCTGATCGGCGTGTTCCTGCTGCTCGGCATCGTCAAGAAGAACGCGATCCTGATCATCGATTTTGCCCTGGAGGCGCAGCGTTCGCGCGGGCTGACCGCGGAAGCCGCCGCGCGCGAGGCCTCGCTGTTGCGCTTCCGCCCGATCCTGATGACCACGCTGGCCGCGGCGCTGGGCGCGCTACCGCTCGCCATCGGTTTCGGCGAGGGGGCGGAACTGCGCCGTCCGCTCGGTGTCGCGATCATGGGCGGACTGATCGCCAGCCAGCTGCTCACCCTCATCACCACGCCCGTCGTCTATGTCTATCTCGATCGCCTTGCCGCGCGCCGCGGGGAGCGGCGTGACCGGCGGCGTCGCCTGCGCGAGCTTCCCGCATGATCCATAAAGCCGTCTCTGTCGTCCTCGTCGCAGCCCTCGCGGGCTGTTCCTTAGCGCCGCATTATGCGCAGCCGGCGATGAAGCTCCCCGCGGAGTGGAAGCCGGTCGAGGGCTGGCAGCCGGCCAACCCCAATGACGGCGCGCCGCGCGGCGACTGGTGGACGTTGTTCGGCGACACCACACTGGCCGATCTCGTCGCCCGCGCCGACGCGCACAACCAGACGCTGGCGCAGGCCGCCGCGACCTACCGGCAGGCGCGCGCCGCCACCCGCGAGGCGCGGGCGAGCCTGTTCCCGACGGTCACCGCCAACGGATCGGTGACGCACACCGTCTCGGGCGGATCGCGGACCATCGTCACCGGCGGCGTAACGTCGAGTTCGGGGTCGCGCACGTCCAACAACTATTCCGTCTCGCTGGGCGGAAGCTGGCAGCCGGATCTGTTCGGCAAGATCACCAACACCGTCTCCAACGCCAAGGCGACCGAGCAGGCGCGGCTGGCGGACCTCGCCTCGGCGCGGCTCGCGCTGCATGGCGAGCTTGCCACCGATTATCTGAGCCTGCGCGCCGCGGACGCGCAGATCGCTAGCCTCACGGCGACGGTGGAGGCCTATCAGCGCTCGCTCACCATCGCGACCAACCGCTACAATGCCGGCATCGCGCCGCACACCGACGCCTATCAGGCGCAGTCGCAGCTCGCCTCCGCCCAATCCGATCTGGAGGGCGAGAAGCGCACCCGCACCCAGTTCGAGGATGCGATTGCGGTGCTGGCGGGCGAGAACCCGGCGAGCTTCACGCTGCCGTCACTTGGCGTGGCCTGGGCGCCGGTGACGCCCGACGTGCCGGTGGCGCTGCCCTCGACCCTGCTCGAGCGTCGGCCCGACATCGCTTCTGCCGAGCGGCAGGTCGCCGCCGCCAACGCCCAGATCGGCGTCGCGCGCGCGGCCTTCTTTCCGACCATCGGTCTGTCGGGCAATGGTGGCTTCAATAACAATAACCTGTCGGGGCTGTTCGCCTCCTCGGCGCTGCTGTGGTCGCTGGGTGCGCAGGTGAGCGAGACGCTGCTCGATTTCGGCGCGCGCACTGCCCGCGTGGTGCAGGCACGTGCCGCCTATGAGGGCGCGGTCGCCAACTATCGGCAGGCGACGCTCACCGCCTTCCAGGGCGTGCAGGACAATCTCGTCGCGACGCAGGTGCTGGCGCGGCAGGAGACGCTGCTGCGGCAGGCGTCGGTGGCAGCGGACAAGAGCGAGGTCTCGATCCGCGACCAGTATCGCGCCGGGATCGTCGTCTACACCGATGTCGTGACCGCGCAGGCGACCGCGCTGTCGGCGCGCCGCGCGCTGATCCAGGCACAGCTTGACCGGCAGAATGCGGCGGTGGCGCTGATCCAGGCGCTGGGTGGCGGCTGGCAGGCGGCGGACATCACCAACGGTGCCGAGGCGAAGCGCGCGGCGGCGGTGAGGGCGTCGCAGCAGCCCTGATCCATGCTAGGTTCGTCGTCATGCTGAAGCTGAAGGCGCAATTTTTCTGCGGCGACGAGATTGCCATGGGCCCCGGCAAGGCGGCGCTGATGGAGGCGATCATCCGCGAGGGCTCGATCTCCGCCGCCGCCCGCGCGATTGGGATGAGCTACCGGCGCGCCTGGCTGCTGGTCGACGCGATGAACCGCTGTTGGGCGGAGCCCTTGGTCGAAACCGCGGCGGGCGGGGCCAGGGGCGGCGGCGCGCGGCTCAGCGAGACGGGGGTGACCGTGCTCGCCCAGTATCGCGCGATGGAGGCCGCGATCGCAAAGGCCGCCGCGGCTGGCGAACGGGCGATGGCGGCGCTGCTGCGCCCCGATCCGATCCCGCCCAAGGCGTGAGCCACAGGCCGGAGCGGGGCTTGTGCCCGCTCCGGCCCGTCACCGATCAGAGCGCGGGCTGGCCGAACAGGATGCGGCGCGATTCCTCGTCGCTGACCGCCGGCACGCTGTTGATTGTTTCGGCCAGCGCGTAGGCGCGGCGCGTGCCCGGACGCTCGGCGATCGTGTCGAACCAGCGCTTGAGGTGCGGGAAGTCGTCGAGATCCTGCTGCTGGCGCTCGTGTGGCACGATCCACGGATAGCAGGCCATGTCGGCGATCGAATAATAATCGCCGGCGAGGAACGGGCGATCCGCCAGCCGCCTGTCCATCACGCCATAGAGGCGCGCGGTTTCGCGGATGTAGCGGTCCATCGCGTAGGGAATCCTCTCCGGCGCGTACTGGACGAAATGGTGGTTCTGCCCGGCCATCGGGCCGAGCCCGCTCATCTGCCAGAACAGCCATTGCAGCACCTCGGCGCGGCCATGGACGTCCTGCTCGATGAAGCGGCCGGTCTTGTCGGCGAGGTAGAGCAGGATCGCGCCGCTTTCGAACAGCGAGATCGGCGCGCCGCCGCCGGTGGGCTGCTTGTCGATGATGGCGGGGATGCGGTTGTTGGGGGCGATCGACAGGAATTCCGGATCGAACTGGGCACCGGTGCCGATGTTCACAGGGTGGATCTTGTAGGGAAGACCGGCTTCTTCGAGGAAGAGCGTCACCTTGTGACCGTTGGGGGTGGTCCAATAATACAGATCGATCATACGCTCTCTCCGGGAAACAGGTCTGGTCTGCCGCGCAGATGGGGTGTGGCGCCTGCTTCCGCCAGCCTAGGCAGGCCATCCTGCGAAATTGCGTCAGATGGGTTCACCCCCGATGACGCTACGTCTATGGGCTTCCAGACTCGTATTCGAGGAGACGATATGGACGACGCCCTTCGGCAGGCCGCGCTCGCATACCATCGGGAGCCGCGCCCGGGTAAGCTCTCGGTCGAGCCCACCAAGCGGATGGAGACGCAGCGCGATCTCGCGCTCGCCTATTCGCCGGGCGTGGCCCAGCCCTGCATCGATATCGCGGCCGATCCCGACAAGGCGCGCGAATATACCGCGCGCGGCAATCTCGTTGCGGTGATCTCCAACGGCACGGCGGTACTGGGGCTCGGCAATATCGGTGCGCTCGCCTCCAAGCCGGTGATGGAGGGCAAGGCCGTGCTCTTCAAGAAGTTCGCCGGCATCGACGTGTTCGACATCGAGGTCGATGCATCCGATCCGGACAAGTTCGTCGAGGTGGTCGCCGCGCTGGAGCCGACCTTCGGCGCGATCAATCTTGAAGACATCAAGGCGCCCGAATGCTTCGAGATCGAAGCCAAGCTGCGCGAGCGGATGAAGATCCCGGTCTTCCACGACGACCAGCACGGCACCGCGATCGTCTGCGCCGCCGCCGTCCGCAACGGCCTACTGCTGCAGGGCAAGAAGCTCGCCGACGTGAAGGTGGTGACGTCGGGCGCGGGGGCGGCGGCGATGGCCTGCGTGCGCTTGCTCATCGCGATGGGCCTGCCGCAGGACAATGTGACGCTTACCGACATCAAGGGCGTGATCTACAAGGGCCGCGAGGGCCTCACCCCCGAGCTCGAACCCTTCGCCCGCCAGACCGACGCGCGCACGCTAGGCGACGTGATCGTCGGCGCCGACGTGTTCCTCGGCCTCTCCGCGCCGCGCGTGCTCAAGGAGGAGTGGCTGCCGCTGCTCGCCGACAAGCCGCTGATACTGGCGCTCGCCAATCCCGAGCCCGAGGTGCTGCCCGAGATCGTGCAGCGCGTGCGGCCCGACGCGATCATGGCCACCGGCCGGTCGGACTATCCGAACCAGGTCAACAACGTGCTGTGCTTCCCCTACATCTTCCGGGGTGCGCTGGATTGCGGCGCGACCACGATCAATGCCGCGATGGAGCTCGCCTGCGTCGAGGCGCTGGCCGAACTCGCGCGGATCGAGCCCGACGAGGTGGTGGCGCGCGCCTATGGCGGCGCGGCGCTGCTGTTCGGCCCTGAGCATATCATCCCCAAGCCGTTCGATCCGCGGCTCGCGCTGCTGATCGCGCCGGCGGTGGCGCGCGCGGCGATGGCGACCGGGGTGGCGCGCCACCCGATCGACGATTTCGCCGCCTATGAGCAGCAACTCCAGCGCTTCGCCTATCGCTCCGGCCAGCTCATGCACCCGGTGTTCGAGCAGGCGCGCGCCTCGCAGACCCGCGTGGCCTATGCCGAGGGCGAGGACGAGCGCGTGCTGCGCGCCGCCCAGGTGGTGGTCGACGAGCGGCTGGCCCGCCCGGTGCTGATCGGCCGGCGCGACGTGATCAAGGGCAAGATCGTCGCGCTCGGCCTGCGCATGAAGGCGGGGCACGATGTCGAGATCATCGATCCGCACGCTGATGAGGAGGTGCTGGCGCCGCTGGTCGAGCGCTACCAGCAGATCGTCGACCGGCGCGGCGTGACCCCGGCGCATGCGCGCGCGCGGATGCGCGGCCGCACCGCGCTGACTGCGGCGATGCTGCTCCACGAGGATATGGTGGGCGCGGCGCTGTGCGGCGGCACCGCCGACTGGTGGCAGCAGACCGGCGACATCCTGCCGCTCATCCCGCGGCTGCCGGGCCTCCAGCGCGTCTATGCGCTGTCGGCGCTGATCCTCGGCGAGCGGACCCTGTTCTTCTGCGACACGCACATGAACATCGATCCCACCGCCGAGGAAGTGGCGGAGATGACGCTGCTCGCCGCCGACGCGGTGCGTCGCTTCGGCATCACGCCGCGCGCGGCGCTGCTCAGCCACAGCAATTTCGGCGCCTCCAACTCGCCCTCGGCGAAGAAGATGCGCGAGGCGCTGCGGCTGGTGCGCGAGGACGCGCCGGATCTCCAGATCGACGGCGAGATGCACGCCGACGCGGCGCTGATCCCGGCGCTGCGCGACCTGATGGTGACGTCGAGCACGCTCAAGGGTGGCGCCAACCTGCTGGTGATGCCCTCGCTGGACGCCGCCAACATCGCGGTGACGCTGCTCGCGGCGGCGACCGACGGGCTGATGGTGGGGCCGCTGCTGCTCGGCATGTCCAAGCCGATCCATGTGCTCACCGCGAGCGTGACGGCGCGCGGTATCGTCAACATGACGGCGCTGGCCGCGTCGAACGGCGCGGGAGAGGGGTGAGGTCGCAACCACCGTGTGTGGACGCCCCCTGACGGCATCGATGTGCCAAAGTGGAGGTGTTGAGCACCACTGGAGGAGGCGTCCGCGTCGGAGGTTACCACAATCGGGTTGGATATCGCCAAGCATGTTTTCCACGCGCATGGTGCGGATGAGCGCGGGCGCGCGCTTTTCAGCAAGCGGATCAGCCGGGGCAAGTTGCTGGAATTCTTCGCCTCACGACCTCGCTGCGTCGTTGCGTTGGAGGCATGTGGCGGAGCCCATCATTGGGCGCGTGAGCTGGCACATATGGGTCATGAGGTGCGGCTGATTCCGCCGGCTTACGTGAAGCCATTCGTGAAGCGACATAAGAACGATGCGGTCGATGCCGAGGCGATCTGCGAGGCAGCACAGCGGCCGAGTATGCGGTTCGTGGCGGTGAAAGCTGAGGAGCAGCAGGCTGCCGGGCTGGTGTTTCGAACCCGCGATCTTCTGGTACGTCAGCGAACTCAGTTGATCAACGCGATCCGGGGTCACCTGGCGGAATATGGCTGGGTCGCACCCAGAGGGCCATCGCATGTAGCGATGCTGGCCGACTTGCTCGAAGAAGAGGAGATGGCGAGCACACTGCCGGAGGCGGCGCGGACCATGCTGCGTGTGATGCTCGACCTGCTGAGCAGCCTCGATGACAGGATCAAGGAACTCGACAAGGAGATTGCACGGCGCGCGCGCGAGGATGAGGTCTCGCGCCGGCTGATGACCATTCCTGGCATCGGGCCGATTGGAGCTACGGCGATCACGGCGCTGGCACCGCCCGCCGAGACATTTGCCAAAGGGCGCGACTTCGCAGCCTGGCTCGGCCTCACGCCGCTCCAGAAATCGACAGGCGGGAAACAGAAGCTCGGCGCGACATCGAAGATGGGCGAGCGCACGCTCCGACGCCTGCTCATCATCGGCAGCAGCGCGGTCGTGCTCCAGGCGAGCAAACGCGGCGCTCCCAAGGGCTCATGGCTCGAACAAATGCTGGCTCGAAAGCCGCGCATGCTGGTGACGGTCGCGCTGGCCAACAAGACCGCCCGCATCGTTTGGGCTCTGCTGGTGAAGCAGGAGGATTACAAAGCTCCGGTCGCAGCCCTGGCGTAAGCCATAGCGGACCTGAGGTCGTCGGAGGTGTAGGCGGGCGAAGGAGAGTATGGCGCAACAGTCGGCGAGACGGGGCCGGAAGAACCAGTGCTATCCACCGTGCTATCGAGCACGCGATTGTGATGTGGTTCCGGTCCGCGAACTCCCATACGGGCCCGCAGCTCCATCGCTGCATTAGAGGCCGGACAGATGGCAGCAACCGACTACGTGCGATTATCGGATGTCCACAGAAGGATTTCGTCTGTCACCGTTGCGGGATGCGGCGCCCGGCGCCTCTTTCTCAGCTTCGATCCACCAGGCGAAAGGCGTGATGGCGGGCGTCACACCTCTTTCGCCAGAATATGCCGTCAAACGAACGATTTGCACCAATCCGCCAGTCCAGGAAAAACAGCGTCTTGGTGTCAACTTTGTCAACTTCACCCCCGCCCTTGCAGCCCGGCTAGAGCGCCAGCCCTAGCTGCTGGGCCTCATGGTCGGCGCCCGACTGCTCCAGTGCCGAGAGCGTCAGCCCCAGCAATCGCACCGGCCGCTCCACCGGGCAGAGTGCCAGCAGCAGCGCGTGGCCGGCCTCGGTGAAGCGGGCGCGGTCGGTCACCGGATCGGCGAAGCTTTTCGCCCGCGTGATGGTGCGGAAATCGTCGTAGCGCAGCTTGAGCGTGATCGTGCGGCCGCGCGACTGCGATCCCTCGATGCGCGGCCACACCGTGTCGATGATCTCGTCGAGCGCCTCGATCAGCTCGGTGGGGGAGCGCAGGTCGCGGAAGAAGGTGTTCTCCGCCCCCACCGATTTGCGGATCCGGTCGGGGCGGACCGGGCGACCGTCGATGCCGCGCGCGGCGGCGTGGAGATACTCGCCCCAGCTGCCGAAATTCTGCATCAGCCAGTTCAGGCTTTTGGCCTTGAGGTCGGCGCCGGTCTCGATGCCCAGTCGGGCCATCTTCTCCGCCGTCTTGGGGCCGACGCCGTAGAAGCGCTTGACCGGCAGCGCCGCTACGAACGCCTCGCCCTTGTGCGGCGGGATGACGCAGAGGCCGTCGGGCTTGTTCTGGTCCGACGCGATCTTGGCGATGAACTTGTTGTAGGAGACCCCGGCGGATGCGGTGAGGCCGGTCTCCGCCTTGATTGCGGCGCGGATGCGCTCGGCGGTCGCGGTGGCGCTGCCGAGGCCGGCGAGATCGGCGGTGACGTCGAGATAGGCCTCGTCGAGCGACAGTGGCTCGATCAGCGGGGTGTAGCGCGCGAAGATCGCCCGGATCTGCCGCGAGACGTCGCGATAGACCTCGAAACGGGGTTTCACGAAGACGAGCTCCGGGCACAGCCGCCGGGCCCGCAACGAAGGCATGGCGGATCGCACGCCAAACGCGCGCGCCTCGTAGCTGGCGGCCGCCACGACGCCGCGCTCACGCGATCCGCCGACCGCCACCGGCCGGCCGCGCAGCGTGGGATCGTCGCGCTGTTCCACCGACGCATAGAAGGCGTCCATGTCGACATGGATGATCCGCCTGAGCGGCGGTTCGGGTGTCGCGGTCGTCTCGGGCGTGGAGGTCACGGGTGCTGGTCGCTCGGCCCTTCGAGGGGGGAGGCGGGGGCGTCGGACCCGCCCGTCGCCGCCAGCGCCTTCCCGTCGTGGATCGTGGTCGGGCGCCGGTGGACGCCCGCTTCCCTATTGCGCCGACCCACCCGATCGGCGCAAGCCTGTCGGGGCCTGGAAAGGGGAAACGCGATGTTGCGGACGCTGGCAAAGTCGATGCTCGTGGGGGCGGTGCAGAAGCGTGTCG
>DATGEV010000248.1:0-2067 GCA_035309885.1 Sphingomonas sp. | reverse complement strand
CGGTGGCGGAGATCACCATCGCGGGCAATCTGAAGGATATGTTCCGCGCGCTGACGCCGGCCGACGATTTGAAGTTCGAACGTGCGACCGACGTGCCCACCCTCCGCATCGACGGCATGACGGTGGCCGGTGCCTGACGCGCTGCTCGATCGGATCGCGGCGGCGGCGGCCGAAGCGGGCGCACTGGCGCTTGGCTGTTCGAACGCTGGCGTGAGGCGCTGGGAGAAGGCCGGCGGCGAGCCCGTGTGCCAGGCCGATCTCGACGTCGACCGGCTGCTCCGCCAGCGATTGGGTGCCATCGATCCGCTGGCCGGCTGGCTGTCCGAGGAAAGCGTCGATGATCGCTCGCGGCTGGACCGCGAGCGCGTGTGGGTGGTCGATCCGATCGACGGCACGCGCGATTTCCTGCGCGGACGGCCGGGCTGGGCGGTGTCGGTGGCGCTGGTCGAGCATGGCCGGCCGGTGCTGGCCGTGCTCGATGCGCCGGCGCGCGGCGAGTGCTGGACCGCGATCGCCGGGCTGGGCGCATGGCGCAACGGCGTGCCGATCCGCGTCACACCGCGCGAGACGCTGGCCGGCGCGCGCGTGCCGGCCGACCAGCTGTCGCAGCGCGACGCCGATCTGGTCGCGGTGGCCAAGCCCAATTCGATTGCGCTGCGCATTGCGATGGTCGCGGCGGGCGAAGCGGATCTGGTGGCGACGCTTCGCTGGGGCCGCGAGTGGGACATTGCCGCCGCCGCACTGATCGCGTGGGAAGCGGGCGTGCGGATGACCGACGCACTGGGCGGCGCGCTCGCCTTTAACACCGAAAGCAGCGAGGCGTTCGGCGTGCTGGCGACCGCGCCCGGCATCCACGCCGCCGCGGTCGAGCGGCTGGCGGGCTATGCCGAGATCGCCGAACGGCTGGCGGCGCGCTAGGCGCCGGCCAGCGCCTCAGCCCGCGCGGCGTTCCAGTGCGTGGGCGCCTTCGTCGATCAGGCTCTGGAGGATGTCGGCGAGCGGCTCCTCCTTCGTCACCATGCCGACCGACTGGCCCGCCATCACCGAGCCATGCTCGATGTCGCCGTCAATCACCGCGCGGCGCAGCGCGCCTGCCCAGTAATGCTCGATCTGGAGCTGGGCTTCCATCATCTCGACCCGGCCCTCGTCGAGCGCCTGCGCCACTTCGCGCTGCTTGGCGGTGAACAGCTCGCCGCCGGCATTCTTGAGCGCGCGCACCGGGATCACTGGCAGGCGCGGATCGATCTGCACCGAGGCGATCGCATCGCGGGCCGAGGCGCGGATGAAGGCCTTCTTGAAGTTGGGGTGTGCGATGCACTCGGTCGCGCAGACGAAGCGCGTGCCGAGCTGCACGCCCGCCGCGCCCATCTCCAGATAGCCTGCCATCGCCTCGCCGCGGCCAATGCCGCCGGCGACGAACACCGGGATCTGCGCCGCAACCTCGGGCAGGATTTCCTGCGCGAGCACGCTGGTGGAGACGGGGCCGATATGGCCGCCGGCCTCCATCCCCTCGACCACGAGCGCGTCGACGCCCGAGCGGATCAACTTCTTGGCGAGCGCCAGCGCAGGCGCGAAGCACATCAGCTTGGCGCCCGATTGCTTGATGCGGTCGATCGAGCCCGCCGGCGGCAGGCCACCCGCGAGCACGACGTGGCCGACCTGATGCTTGGCGCAGACGTCGATCAGGTCGGTGAGCTGCGGGTGCATGGTGATCAGGTTGACGCCGAACGGCTTGTCCGTCAGCGCCTTGGTGGCGGTGATCTCGGCGTCGAGCAGCTCGGGGCTCATCGCACCACAGGCGATCACGCCGAAGCCGCCCGCGTTGCTCATCGCGGCGACGAGATGGCGTTCGGACACCCACGACATGGCGCCGGCCATGATCGCGACCTGGCTGCCGAGGAACTCGGTGCCGCGCGCCATCAGGCGGCGCAGGCGGTCATGGCCGATATGGTCGGCGGCGGGGCGGGTCATGGCGTCAAGGCTCGTCATGCGCGGCTCCATAGAAGAAACCGCCGCCAGACCCAAGCCTTCGCGATTCGCTTGTTGTCACCCCGACGCTCGCCGGGA
>DATGEV010000247.1:0-2798 GCA_035309885.1 Sphingomonas sp. | reverse complement strand
AGCCGATGGTCTATTGCGTCGACGATCCGATCGCCGCCAAGCGGCTGGAGGATGCAGGCGCGGTGGCGATCATGCCGCTCGGCGCGCCGATCGGATCGGGGCTGGGCATCCAGAACCGCGTGACGATCCGTCTGATCGTCGAGGGCGCCAAGGTTCCGGTGATCGTCGATGCCGGTGTCGGCACCGCTTCGGACGCGGCGATCGCGATGGAGCTCGGCTGTGATGGCGTGCTGATGAACACCGCGATCGCCGAGGCCAAGGATCCGATCCTGATGGCGCGCGCGATGAAGGCGGCGGTGGAGGCGGGGCATCTCGCCTATCGCGCCGGGCGGATGGGCATCCGCCGCTACGCCGATCCATCGAGCCCGCTCGCAGGACTGATCTGAAACTGGAGCGCGGCCGGCGACGAACAGGAGGAGATGATGCGCTTCGTTCCGATCTCGCTCGCGGCCGCACTGGTCGCCCCGGTTCTGGCGGTATCCACGCCGGTTCTGGCTGCGCCGGCCCCCGTGCTGTTCAAGGCGGCGGACGGCGTCACCGTCCATGGCGCCTATTACAAGGCGCCGACGCCCAAGGCGCTGATCCTGCTCTTTCATCAGGCGGGATCGAGCAAGGACGAATATGCAGGCATCGCGCCGCGCCTTGTCGACGCCGGCTACAGCGCGATGGCGATCGACCAGCGATCGGGCGGCACCATGTTCGGCCTCAACCAGACTGCCGCGGCCCTTGGCCACAAAGCTGACTATCTGGAGGCGCGCCCGGATCTGGAAGCGGCCGTCCGCTGGGGCGAGGCCCAGAAACTGCCGGTGATTCTCTGGGGCAGCAGCTATTCTGCGGCGCTCGTCTTCCTCGTCGCCGCCGATCATCCCGAACTGAAGGCGATGCTGGCCTTCTCGCCGGGCGAATATCTCGATCATAAGGACATGGTGAAGCAGGCTGCCGCCAAGGTGCGCGTGCCGGTCTATGTCACCTCGGCGAGTGACCCGGAGGAGATCGCCGTGGCGCAATCGATCCTCGCCGCGTCGCCGGCGACGGTGAAGGTGCAGTTTGTGCCCAAGGCCGGAGTCCATGCCTCCTCGACGCTGCTCCGGGCGCGCAACCCCAAGGGCGCGGCCGCCAACTGGCCGCCGGTTCTCGCCTTCCTCCGTCGCGTCGCCGGCTGATCCGCCTCCCGCACAGCGAAAGGGCGCCGTCGCGTGTCGCGACGGCGCCCTTTCTTATGGACCCTGCGGTGCTCAGGCCGCCCCATCAAGCTGAGCGGCGCGCGGCTTACCAGCCATAGCCGTCATAATAGACCGGCGGCGGGGGCGGCGGCGCATAATAGCCATAGCCATAGCCATAGCCATAGCCATAGGCCGGCGGCGGCGGGGCATAATAGCCGCCGTCATAATAGCCCCGATCGGACGAGGCGATCGCCGCGCCGACACCCAGGCCGAGCAGCCCGGCCGCAACCGCGGTGCCGGTGCTGACACCGCCGCGGTGCCAGCCGCCATGATAGCCACCATAATAGCCGCCACCATCATGCCAGCGCGCTTCGGCGGGCGCCGCCGCGGCAACCGTGGCGCCGGCGAGCAGGCTCGCCGCAACGATGCCCTTGATGACACTCCGCATCGAAAATCTCCTATTCCGCGATCGGCGACCGCTGGGCAGGATCTAGGCGAGTCGGGCTGAACAGGAGTGGAATGCGTCCGTTATCGTCTGTTCATCCCGCTCAGCGTCACCGCAGGGGTGATCTGTTCGATATCGGTGCGCAGATGGAGCAGCGCGAGCCCCGGCTGTTCGAGTGCGCGGGCGAGCGCAGGCGCGAAATCCTCGGTACGATCCACCGTCTCCGCCCAGCCGCCGAAGGCGCGCGCGAGCGCCGCGAAATCGGGGTTGGCGAGGTGCGTGCCGGAAACACGGCCCGGATATTCACGCTCCTGATGCATGCGGATCGTGCCGTAATTGCCGTTGTCGACGACGATCACCAGCATCTGCACACCCTGCGCCACGGCGGTGGCGAGCTCCTGCCCGTTCATCAGGAAGCAGCCGTCGCCGGCCAGCGCCACGACGCGACGCTCGGGCGTGCGCAGTGCGGCGGCGACCGCGGCAGGCACGCCATAGCCCATCGCGCCGGCGGTCGGCGCGAGCTGCGTGCCGCGCGGGCCGTAGCGCCAGTAGCGGTGCCACCAGCCCGAATAATTGCCAGCACCATTGCAGATCACGGTGTCAGCCGGCATCGCCTCGCGCATCGCCATGACGCACGGACCGAGGTCGAGCGCCACCCCCTCGCGGGGCTTGGGTGTGCTCCACGCCTCCCACTCGGCATGCGCTTCGGCGCCGTCCTTGAAGGGCAGGATGTCGTGCTCCCAGTCCGCCAGCGTCTCGGCGAACTCGCGCGTGTCGGCGCAGATGGCGAGATCGGTGCGATAGACCGACTGCAGCTCCTCCGGATCCGGATGGACGTGGATCAGGATCTGGTCGGGATGGTCGGGCGTGATCAGCGCATAGCCGTCGGTGGTCGCCTCGCCGAGCCGCGCGCCGACGACCAGCAGCAGGTCCGCCGCCTTCACCCGCTCGAGCAGTTTGGGGTTGGGGCCGTAGCCGAGATTGCCGGCATAGACCGGCGAGCTCGACGGAATCGCATCCTGCCGACGGAAGGCGGTAGCGACGGGAAGGCCAACGGCCTCGGCGAACTCAGTGAAATAATGCGTGGCGCAATCGTCCCAATCGGCACCGCCGATGATGGCGAGCGGGGCGGCGGCGTCCTTGAGCAGATCGACCAGCGCCAGCAGCGCCTCGGGATCGGGCGCCTGCGC
>DATGEV010000246.1:0-3694 GCA_035309885.1 Sphingomonas sp. | reverse complement strand
ACGCTCGCCGGTAAGGGTGACTATGTCATCCTCGATGCCGACAGCCACGCCTCGATCTACGACGGCTGCTGGCTGGGCAATGCCGAGATCGTGCGCTTCCGCCACAACTCGGTCGAGGATCTCGACAAGCGCCTCGGCCGCCTGCCCAAGGAGGCCGGCAAGCTGGTGGTGCTGGAGGGCGTCTATTCGATGCTCGGCGACATCGCCCCGCTCAAGGAGATGGTCGCCGTCGCCAAGAAGCATGGCGCGATGATCCTGTGCGACGAGGCCCATGGCATGGGCTTCTTCGGCGAGAACGGCCGCGGCGTGTTCGAGGAAGCCGGCGTCGAGAAGGATATCGACTTCGTGGTCGGCACCTTCTCCAAGTCGGTCGGCACGGTCGGCGGCTTCTGCGTGTCGAACCACCCGAAGTTCGACGTGCTGCGCCTCGTCTGTCGCCCCTATGTCTTCACCGCATCGCTGCCGCCGTCGGTGGTGGCGACCGCCGCCACCTCGATCCGCAAGCTGATGCACGCCGCCGACAAGCGCGAGCATCTGTGGAAGAACAGCCGCCGGCTCCACAAAGGCCTGCGCGATCTGGGCTTCCAGCTCGGCACCGAGGATGCCCAGTCGGCAATCATCGCCGTCATCCTGCCTGATCAGGAGCAGGCCGTCGGCATGTGGGCGACGCTGCTCGAACTCGGCCTTTATGTGAACATGGCGCGTCCTCCTGCGACGCCGGCGGGAACCTTCCTGCTGCGTTGTTCGCTGTGCGCTGAGCATCGCGACGAACAGGTCGGCCAGATCATCGAAATGTTCGCCGAAGCCGGCCGCCGGGTCGGCTGCATCGCCTGATCGACGGGCCCGAATCGCGCGATTGCGGTTCGGGCCTTTCCCCGCGACGATTCCGGGCCTAAATTCAGTGCATGGGCCTGGGGGAAAATGAGCGCGCCGAACAGGCGTATAGCGACGAGTCCGTCCTCGACGACGGCACGATCGAGACGCGTCGCTGGTTCACCCCGCTCAACGTCGCGATCCTCATCGCCGCCCTCCTGGCCGCCTCGCTGATCATCGGGCTGGTCGTTCAGGTCAATCTGTCCAACCATTCGCGCGATCGCGCGCTGGGGATGGAGCGCCACAGCTACGACGTGCTGCTCGTCGCGCGATCGGTCGATGCGTCGATGGCGCGCGCCGAAGCCTCGCTCGGTCGCTTCGCCACCAGCGCCGATCGCGGCATGGGCACCAGCTATTACAACGAATGGCTGCAGGCCGGCGCACAGATCAGCCAGCTGGAAGAGATGGTCGGCCGCGATCCGCAGGAGACCGCGCTGGTCCACCAGCTGCGCTCCCTCTACGAGGCACGTGGCAAGGAACTGGGGCTGACCGCCACCCGCGCCTATTACCGCCAGGGCTGGCCCGCGCTGCTGCTGTTCAACAATGCCGGCCATTCCAAGCTCATCTCCGACATCAACCGCACGCTGAGCGCGATCGCCGAGCATGAGCGCGCAGTGCTGCAGAACCGCTACGACCAGTCCGACGCGGCGGCCGACCAGTCCAACCACCTCGCCAAGCTGCTGTCGGTGACCGGCGTGCTGCTGGTGGCGGCGGCCGGCGTCCTTGCCTGGCTCACCTGGAACGCGATCGTCACCCAGCGGCGCGCACGCGAGGAGGCCGAGGCCGCCGACGACCGCGCCTCGTGGCTCGAACATGCGGTGGCCGAACGCACCCGTGCGCTGAGCGACGCCAATGATCGCCTGCACCGCGAGATGACTGAGCGCGCCTCGGCCGAGGCGCAGCTGCGCCAGATGCAGAAGATGGAGGCGGTCGGCCAGCTCACTGGCGGCATCGCGCACGATTTCAACAACATGCTCGCGGTGGTGGTGGGCGGCCTCGATCTCGCCAAGCGCCGGCTGGAGAAGGAGGCCGACGAGGTCGGCCGCCATATCGACAATGCGATGGAGGGCGCCAACCGCGCCGCCGCGCTCACCCGCCGCCTGCTCGGCTTCGCGCGCGCCGAGCCGCTGCTGCCCGAAGCGATCGATCCGCGCGAACTGATCGCCGGCATGTCCGAGTTGATCGACCGCACGCTGGGCGAGCGCGTCGTCGTGGAAACGAAGCTGGCCGAGGACGTCTGGCCGGTGTGGGTCGATCCGCTTCAGCTCGAGAACGCCATTCTCAACCTCGCGGTCAACGCGCGCGACGCGATGGACGGCGCCGGCCGGCTGGAGATCAGCGCCGAGAATTGCCACCTCGAAGAGGGCGAAGTCGGCCAGGCCCCGGCCGGCGACCATATCCGCATCGCCGTCACCGACACCGGCTGCGGCATGACGCCCGAGGTGCAGGAGCGCGTGTTCGAGCCCTTCTTTACCACCAAGCCGGTGGGCAAGGGCACGGGGCTCGGGCTCAGCCAGATCTTCGGCTTCGTCCGCCAGTCGTCGGGTGATGTCGCGATCCGCTCGGCGCCGGGCGAAGGCACCACCGTCTCGCTCTACCTGCCGCGCGGGCACAAGAACGCGCAGCCCGTGCCGGTCCGCGCGCCCGCCAAGCCGGCCGAGCCGATGCCGCTCCCCGTCCGCCGCGCCAAGGAGGCGCCGGGGCCGGCTCGCGAACCGGTGTTGGTGGTCGAGGACGATCCGCGCGTGCGGGTTGCCACCATCGCCTCGATCGAGGAGCTGGGCTATGAGCCGATCGGCTGCGCCAGTGGCGAGGAAGCGCTGACCCTGCTCGAAGGGCGGCGCGACATCCGCCTGATGATCACCGACGTGGTGATGCCCGGCATGACCGGGCCCGAGCTCGGCGCCGCCGTCCGCCGCCGCCACCCCCACATCGCCATCCTGTTCGTCACCGGCTATGCCGGCGAGGCCGGCGAAGGCGAGCTTCAGGGGCAGGCCGTGCTGCGCAAGCCCTTCACCGTCACTGCGCTGGAGCGCGCGGTCGGCGACGCGCTGCTCAACGCACCGCCCCACGCGCCAGGAGCCGCGGCAGCAAAGTGATCGCGCCCAGGATCGGCCAGCGGCGCTGCCACGGCCGAATGGTGATCGCGGTGCCGGCGTGGCGGTTGATCTTCCAGGCGAGATAGTCGAGCCCGCCGGCGAAGGTGGCGCTGGCCTTGGCGAGCCGGAGCAGGGTCAGCAGCTTGCCGTGCCGCTGGGTGCGCCGCCAGCCCTTGAGCGCCGCATCGCGACCGATCCGCGCCGGGGCCAGCTCCCTCGTCCGCTCCAGCGCCGGGTCTGAGAAGCGGCGGTAACGTTCAGGATCGGCATCGACGATGCTGCCCGATCGCGTGGTCCGCTCGGCGCGCAGTTCGGCCGCATAGGTGAAGCCGAATGCCGCTCGCCACAGATCGAGCGGATCTTCGCTCTCCGCCTCGATCGTCGGCAGGGTACGCGCCAGCAACGTGGGCGCAGCCTGCGCGATCGCCGACACCACGTTGTTGCGCGCGGCATCGTCCGCCGCCCAGGCCAGCCGCGCCGGTTGGGCGAAGCGCGCCCAGACGGAAGGATTGTCCGTCTCCGGCCCGCACAGCCGCGCGAAGTCGGCCTCGCTCAGCACCGCATATTTGGCGGCGAGCCCGTCAGCCTCGAAGGGGAAGACATTGGGCGGCACCAGCCGGTTCGCCCGCGCCAGCCAGCTGTCGCCATAGGCCGTGCGGTAATCGGAGACGATCAGGTAGAAATCGAGCATCAGCCCGTCGAGCTGGCTCTCGCGCAGGCAG
>DATGEV010000245.1:0-5822 GCA_035309885.1 Sphingomonas sp. | reverse complement strand
GTGGAGCGCGCCCATCGTGGGCACGAGAGCGATTCGTTTACCCTCAGCGCGCAGAGTTGCGACGGCGGCGCGCAAGGCCTCCAGATCACGGATGATTTGCACGACGACGGGGCCTCCGATATGGCATGGGTGAGCTCTGTGCGGCGGCATTGGGGCCAAATCAAGGGCCGCCCGTGGGGGAATTTGGGGAAGTTTTCGAGCACATGGCTTCGCGCACGCACTTCATCGTGTTCGCCAATGAAAAAGGTGGCACCGGAAAATCCACGACCGCGGTCCACGTCGCGGTTGCGCTGGCCGCGCAGGGCCGCCGGGTGGCAGCGATCGATCTCGACACCCGCCAGAAAACGCTGGCGCGTTATCTCGAGAATCGCGCCGCCACGACACGGCGTGAAGGCGTCGATCTGCCCTGCCCGCGCTTCGAGGTGTTCGATCCGGGCAAGGATGCGGGGATCGAGCATCGCCTCGATGCGCTGGCCGAAGACGCCGAATTCGTCATCGTCGACACGCCCGGCCGCGACGATCCCTTTGCGATGAAGGCGGCGGCGCGCGCCGACACGCTCGTTACGCCGATCAACGACAGCTTCATCGACCTCGACCTGATCGGCCAGGTCGACCCCGAGAGCTACCGCATCAAGCGCCCGAGCTTCTACGCCGAGATGGTGTGGGAGGCCCGCAAGGCGCGTGCCAAGAGCGACGGCGGCACGGTCGATTGGGTGGTACTCCGCAATCGCCTCCAGCATCTCGAGGCCAAGAACATGCGGCGCGTCGGCGCGGCGGTGGACGAGCTCGCCAAGCGCGTCGGCTTCCGCGTGATTCCGGGTTTGGGCGAGCGCGTGATCTATCGCGAGCTCTTCCCCAAGGGGCTGACACTGCTCGATCTCGCCGCGATCCGCGAGGCTGGCCTCAGCCATGTCGCCGCACGCCAGGAGCTGCGCGAGATGGTCGCCGGGCTGGAGCTGCCCGAAGCCGAGGATCTGTTCCATCGCCCGGCCGCTGCCGCCACCGCCTGAGCGCGCGCCCGCGCCCATGACGCTGCTCGTCGCGCTGATCGCGTTCGGCGCCATTTGGTGGCTCAACCGGCGCAATGCCCCGTCCGCCGTCGCGATCCGCGCAGCGCGCGAACTGCTCGGCGTCTCCGCCTATGCCGGTGAAGCCGAGATCCGCGCCGCGCATCGCCGGCTGATCGGCCGGGTGCATCCCGATGTCGGGGGATCCGCCGCAATGGCGGGGCGGGTCAACGCAGCGCGCGATTTACTCGTCACGGAATTGAACCGGAAGGGCGCCTAAGCGTCCTGCCCTTGCGTATTTGTACAGCGCGTATCTTGTTCAGGAGGACATCAATGACCCATCGTTTCGACCCGACGTCGCTGCGCGAATATGACATCCGCGGCATCGTGGGGAAGACGCTGGGGCCCGCCGACGCCACGGCGATCGGCCGCGGCTTTGCGACCCGCGTGCGCCGCGCCGGCGGCACCCGCGTCGCGGTCGGCTATGACGGCCGCACCCACTCGCCGCTGCTCGAAGCCGCTCTGGTCGAAGGGCTCACCAAGGGCGGCGTCGACGTCGTGCGCATCGGCATGGGCCCGACGCCCATGCTCTATTTCGCCGAGGCGACGCTGGAGGTCGACGGCGGCATCCAGATCACGGGCAGCCATAACCCGGCCAATTACAACGGCTTCAAGATGGTGCTCCAACACAGGCCGTTCTTCGGCGCCGACATCCAGGATCTCGGCCGCCTCGCCGTCGAGGGCGACTGGGAAGAGGGCGAAGGCTCGGTCTCGAACTACGAGATCATGGAGGATTATGTCGGCCGGTTGATGGCGGGCTATGCCGGCGGCGCGTTCAAGATCGGCTGGGATGCGGGCAACGGTGCGGCCGGCCCGATCGTCGATCGTCTGGTCAAGCTGCTGCCGGGCGAGCACCACACGCTCTACACCGAAGTCGACGGCCATTTCCCCAACCACCACCCCGATCCGACCGAGGAGAAGAACCTCGCCGATCTGAAGAAGCTGGTCATCGAGAAGGGCCTCGACTTCGGCATCGCCTTCGACGGCGACGGCGACCGCATCGGCGCGGTGGACGGCAAGGGCCGCGTGGTGTGGGGCGACCAGCTGCTCGCCATCCTCGCCGAGCCGGTGCTGCGCGAGCTGCCCGGCGCCACCATCATCGCCGACGTGAAGGCCAGCCAGGCGCTCTATGATCGCGTCGCCGAGCTCGGCGGCACGCCGCTGATGTGGAAGACCGGCCACAGCCTCATCAAGACCAAGATGAAGGAGACCAACTCCCCGCTCGCCGGCGAGATGAGCGGCCACATCTTCTTCGCGCACGACTATTACGGCTTCGACGACGCGCAGTACGCCGCGATCCGGCTGATCCGCGCGGTGCGGCTGCTCGGCGGCTCGCTGACCGCGCTCAAGGACGCGATGCCGGTGATGGTCAACACGCCGGAGATGCGCTTCCAGTCCTCCGAGGACCGCAAGTTCAAGGTGGTCGACGAGGTGCTCGACCGGCTCGCGGCGGACGGCGCCGACGTCAACCGCACCGACGGCGCGCGCGTCAACACCGCCGACGGCTGGTGGCTGCTGCGTGCGTCGAACACGCAGGACGTGCTCGTCGCCCGCGCCGAGGCCAAAGATGAGGCCGGGCTCGAGCGACTAATGGGCCAGATCAACGCGCAGCTCGCCCAGAGCGGCGTCGAGCCGGTGCTCGCCGGCCACCACTGATCCGATTACGGGCGCCCCTTTCCGCGCGGTCGGGAAGGGGCGCCTTGCCCATTGTTCACGGCCCATCAAGCTGGCGGCGTGTCTTGCTCGCCGAGTAAGCATCCGTCTGCGACGGAGGGGATAGACGATGCGGGTAGAGAGGCTGGCGGCGTTCACCGATGGCGTGGTGGCGATCATCATCACGATCATGGTGCTGGAACTGAAGGTGCCCAAGAGCGGCGAACTCCACGCGCTCCTCGCCGCCGCCCCGATCCTCGCCACCTATGTGCTGAGCTACATCAATGTCGGGCTCTACTGGAACAACCATCACCACCTGATCCAGACCGCCCAGAGTGTCGACGGCCGCGGGCTGTGGGCCAATCTCTTCCTGCTGTTCTGGATGTCGCTGATCCCCTTCGTAATCCGCTGGATCGACGAGGCGGGCTTCGTCGCCGCCCCCGTGGCCGCCTATGGGCTGGTGCTGGGCATGGCGGCGGTGGGCTATCACTGGCTGCAATATGCGATCATCGAGGCCAATGGCGGATCGACCTCCACGCTGGCCGAAGCGCTGGGTCGCGACCGCAAAGGAATGTGGTCGATGATCGGCTACGTCTTAGCAATGTTCGCCGCCTTCTTCGAACCATGGGTCGCGATCAGCCTTTACGTCGCCATCGCTGCGGTGTGGCTGATTCCGGACCAGCGGATCGAGCGGCGATTGACCGAGACACGCTGAACGGAGAGGCCAAAGGCCGATGCGTAGTGAATTTATCGCCCCTCCATCCCGATCCTTTATTGGATCGGGCCGAACCCTGCTTCTGGTCGCCCTGCTGATCGGCATTGCCGTGCGGGTCGGCTGGGCGATCCTCCGCCGTACCCCCTGGGCGACCGGCGAGAGCCCCAATGTCGCGATGGCGCTGGCGCAGGGGCATGGCTTCTCCGACGCCTTCATGGCGGGGCAAGGGCCGACCGCGCACCTGCTGCCCATCGCCCCCGCCATCGCCGGCGCGGCCTACTGGCTGTTCGGCATCCGCACGGTGGCGGCCGAGGCGGTGCTGTGCGCCTGGTCGATCAGCGTGACCTTCGCCAGCTACGCGCTGCTCTACGCCATCTTCAAGCGGCTGGGGACGCCGCGTTGGGCGCGCATCGGCGCGCTCGTCTTCCTGCTGGTGGCGCCGATCTACACCACCAACGAGGTGTTCGAGTGGCGCGTATGGGAGGGCGGGCTCGGCCTGCTGCTCGGCAATCTCACGCTCTACGGCGTGGTCCGCGCCGATACCAGCCAGCCGCCCCGCTGGTTCGGGTTGTGGCTGGCGGCACTGCCGGCACTGACCTTCTTCGTGAACCCGGTGATCGGGCTCGCCGCCTATGCCGGCTGGGCGCTCTATCTGTGGCGCAACCAGCGCACCGTCTCGGGCATCGCCCGCGCGACGGCCGCGACGCTGCTGGCGCTGGCGCTGCTGGTCGGCCCGTGGACGGCGCGCAACTGGCTGGTGATGGGGCACCCCATTGCGCTGCGCGACGATCTCGGCATGGAGCTTGCCGTCGCCAACTACCCGCAAGCGGTGCATGGCGACGACCGCAACAAGGTCTTCTACGACCGGCTGATCGCGATCCAGCCCTATATCCACCCGATCGCCCAGCACGCGATGATCGAAGCCGGCGGCGAGGTCGCCTATTCGCAGAAGCTCGGCCGCGAGACCAAGGCGTGGATCGCCGCCAACCCGTCCGACTTCCTGCTGCTCTGCCGCCGCCATCTCGGCCAGATGACGCTGCCGGGAACGTGGATGTTCATGACCTCGCACGGTGTCTGGCTGCCGGTGATGCGCTCCTGGCTGGCGCGGACGGTCAATGTGCTGGGCTTCCTCGGCCTCGCCTTCGCGCTGGCGCGGCGCTCGTCCCGCTATCTCTACGTGCTGCCCTTCGTGATGGGGCCGACGTTGCTCTACATGCCGTTCCAGCCTGTCATCCGCTATTGCTGGCTGATCTATCCGGCGCTGACCTGCTTCGCCGGCGATCTCGTCGCGCGGGTCTGGCTGCGGGTCGCGCGGGGACAGCGGCGGCGCGCGACGGTCAGTCGTCTTCGTCCTCATAGCCGGCCAGAGCCAGCGCTCGCGCCCTGATCTGGTGCATCTGGCACCAACGGACCAGCGCCTCCTCGCGGCCGTGGGTCACCCATAGCTCCTGAGGGGCCAGCTCGCGGATGGTGGCGGTGAGCTCGTCCCAGTCGGCATGGTCGGAGACGATCAGCGGGAGCTCGACATTGCGCTGCCGCGCGCGCTGGCGCACCCGCATCCAGCCCGAGGCCATCGCCGTGATCGGATCGGGCAGCCGCCGCGACCAGCGATCGTTGAGCGCATCGGGCGGGGCGAGCACGACCGCCCCCTTCATCTCCGCCGCGGGCCGCCCGGTGGCCGGGTGCAGTTCACCCAAATCGACGCCGAGCGCGACATAGAGCGCGCACAACCGCTCCAGCGCACCATGCAGGTAAATCGGATCGTCATGCCCGCGCAGGCGGAGCTCGGCAATCAGCCGCTGCGCCTTGCCCAGCGCATAGGCGCCGACCAGCACGCAGCGATCGGGATTGGCGTGGAGCACCTCCAGCAGCCGGTCGATCTCCGCGCCGGCATCGGGGTGCCGAAAGACCGGCAGCGCGAAGGTCGCCTCGGTGACGAAGATGTCGCAGGGCACCGGCTCGAAGGGCGCACAGGTCGGGTCAGCACGGCGCTTATAGTCGCCGCTGACGACGATCCGCTCCGCCCCGCGTTCCAGCACCACTTGCGCTGAACCGAGTACATGCCCCGCAGGCACCAGCCGCACCGCAACGTCGCCCAGCCGGATGGTTTCGCCATAGCCGAGCGGCTGGCCCGGCTGCGGGCCATAGCGCGTCTCCATGATCGCCAGCGTCTCGGCCGTGGCGAGCACTGCGCCATGGCCGCCGCGCGCATGATCGGCATGGCCGTGGGTGATCAGCACACGCGACTTGGGCGTCGAGGGATCGATCCACGCATCGGCGGCGGGGATGTAGATGCCCTCAGGCCGGGGCTCGATCCAGGAACCGGGGCGGGTCATGGCTGTTCAGCGCCGGGGCGGCAGCTCAGGTTCCGCGCCGCCCGTGCATCA
>DATGEV010000244.1:0-2673 GCA_035309885.1 Sphingomonas sp. | reverse complement strand
GGAAGGAGAAGAAGCCCATCACGTCGGTCATGGTCGTCACGAACACGGTCGAGGTGACGGCGGGATCGATCTTGAACTTCTCCAGCCCGAGCGGGATCAGCACGCCCGACAGGCCCGCATTGAGGCTGTTGATCACCATCGCGGCAAACAGCACGCCCGACAGTCCCCAGTCGTGATAGGCGATCTGGCAACCCAGCGCCATCATCGCGCCCAGCCCGGCTCCGTTGGCGCACGCGATCCACAGCTCGCGCAGGATCATGCGCATCGTGTTGGACGAGGTGAGCTGATTGGTGGCCAGCGCGCGCACCGTCACCGCCATCGTCTGCGTGGCGGCATTGCCGCCCATGCCGGCGACGATAGGCATCAGCACGGCGAGCGCCACCAGCCGGGCGATCGTATCCTGGAACAGCGCCACCACCGCCGAGGCGAGCATCGCTGTCAGCAGATTGATGAACAGCCACCACATGCGGGTGCGGATGGTGGAGAGCAAAGGCTCGTTGATGTCGCCGTCGCCGGCGCCCGACATCGCGAGGATATCCTCGCTCGCCTCCTGCTGGATGATGTGGACGATGTCGTCGACCGTGATCATGCCGACCAGGCGGCCCGATCCGTCGACCACCGCGGCCGAGATCAGCGCGTATTTCTGGAAGCGGAGCGCCACCTCCTCCTGGTCCATGTCGACCGGCAGCAGCGTCTGCTCGCGCTGCATGACGTCGGCGATGGCGATGTCGCTCGGGGTGCGCAGGATCCAGCTGAGCTTGCAGGTGCCGATCGGATGGTGCGCGGCATCGACGACATAGACCTCCCAGAAATCGGTGGTCAGATCCTCATTGCGGCGGAGATAGTCGAGCACGTCGCCGACGTGCCAATGTTCGGGCACCGCGATCAGGTCGCGCTGCATCAGACGGCCGGCGGATTCCGCCGGATAGGACAGCGCCTCCTCGATGGCGGCGCGGTCGTCGGGATCGAGCGCGCGGAGCACCTCGCGCTGATCGTCGATGTCCATGTCCTCGATGATCGCGACGGCGTCATCGGTATCGAGCTCGGTGGCCAGCGCCGCGACTTGCCGGGGCTCAAGCGCCTCCAGCACGCGGTCTCGCACCCAGTCGTTCATTTCGGCCAGCACCTCGCCGTCGAGCAGTTCGGCGAGCGCGGTGGCGAGTGGGCCGCGGGCTTCGTTGGGCGCGAGTTCGAACAGATCGGCGATGTCGGCAGGATGGAGCGGCCGCACCAACGCACGCGCGCCCTCGTCATCGCCCTCCTCGACTCGTTCGACGACGGTGTCGACGAAATCGCGGGTCAGGCGATTGTCCTTGTCGTGGCTCGGCTCAGCAATCGCGACCGCGTCATCGGCGGCGGGCGGCACTGGCGGCTCGAGGTCGGTGTCGCTCATGGGGGCCGCCCCTCCTGCCGATATGCCTAGGTCGCCTCTTAGGAGGGGAAGTCCGGCCTGTCAGCCGCAATTCCGCCCGCGCCTGCGGGATCGACGACGGCCCACGCGCCTGCCTCCGGCCGCCGAATAGGGCTGGCGATGTTGGAACGCGCCGCCTAGACCTCGGCCAACTTTGTGGCCAACTTTGTGAAGGAGACAGACGATGGCCGACGCCACCGATCCCGAGAACACCCTCATCATGACCCTCGACGGCGGCGATGTCGTCATCCAGCTCCGCCCCGATCTCGCCCCCGGCCATGTCGAGCGCATCAAGGAACTGGCGCGCGAGGGCTTCTACGACGACGTCGTTTTCCACCGCGTGATCCCCGGTTTCATGGCGCAGGGCGGTGATCCCACCGGCACCGGCATGTCGGGTTCCAAGAAGCCCAACCTCAAGGCCGAATTCAGCCGTGAGCCGCATGTCCGCGGCGTCTGCTCGATGGCGCGCACCTCGGATCCGAACTCGGCCAACAGCCAGTTCTTCATCTGCTTCGACGACGCCACCTTCCTCGACGGCCAGTACACCGTGTGGGGCGTGGTGACCGACGGCATGGAGCATGTCGACGCGCTGCCCAAGGGCGAGCCGCCCCGCGCGCCCGGCAAGATCCACAGCATGAGGATCGCGGCGGACGCCTGACCCGATCGAGGCCCTCTTCCCCCCGGGAAGGGGGCCTTACTGCTCCGCGTCGCCGACGAGCCAGTCGTGGAACAGGCGCACCGGCCGACGCGACAGCGACGCCTTGCGGCAGACGAACCAGTAGCTCGATTCGCTTTCCGCCTCGTCCGAGAAGAGCTTGACCAGACGCGGATCGGTGGCGCCTTCGAGATGGAAGTCGAGCATGAACGCGACGCCGAGCCCCTCGGCCGCCGACTCGAGCATCAATTGGCCTGAATCGAACAGATCGATGGCGCGGGGCTCAAGCCCGGGCATCCCAATCGCCTGTCGCCACAGCGTGAAATTCTCCTGCATGTCGCGGTGCAGCAGGATCGTTGCCTGGGCCAGATCGGCCGGCTGGGCCGAATCACCCATCTTCTCGAGCAGGGTCCGGTTACCGATCGCGATGATGCGGTTGCGTCCCAAGCGCCGGCCGTAGAGCGGCGGCTCGATCTCCCGCGCGAGCACGATCGCGGCATCCAGTCCATCGCCGAGCCGCGCCAACGCATGGCCGCCGGTATCGATATCGATGTGCAGGTAGGGATGACGCGTGCGCAAATCGGGCAGGCGGTGGATGAGCTGGCGC
>DATGEV010000243.1:0-4283 GCA_035309885.1 Sphingomonas sp. | reverse complement strand
TGGGGACGAGTACCAGCTTCTCAACCGCCATGCCGCCCTTGATGAGGTCGCGGCTGTGCATGTCGATGCAGAAGGCGCAGCCATTGATCTGGCTGACGCGCAGATAGACGAGGTCGACCAGCGCGGTCGGCAGGCCGCTCTGCATGATGTGGCCATAGACGCCGCCCAGCGCCTTCATGCCGGCGGGGGAGGCGTGGTTATGGTCCAGACGGTGCGACATGATCGGTCCTTTCAGAGGCTCTGGACGCCGCTTTGCCCCCGACACGCACCCCGGGAAAAGCACCAAGATCGAATGAAAATATTGTACCAAAATCGGCTCAGGAGGCTTCCCATGCACGGCGGATCGCTCCCTTGAGCGGCGCGATGTCGGCATTCGCGCTGATCTGCGCCTGACTCTTGAGTCGATCGGACCAGCTGGCACGGGCTGGCGGTTCGAGCGTGGGCGCGGCGTCGGGCGGGACGGCAAGCCCCAGCACCAGCGAGCTGCCCTGCGGCCGGGCAGCGGCGAACTGATAGTTGCGCGAGAAGGCGGTGAACGCCTTGCGCTGGCCGATGATGACGTCGGGCAGCTCGGCCATCGCCGCCTTCACCGCATCGAGCAGCGCGCGGGCGATGGGATCGATCCAGAGCGCATCGGCCAGCGCCTCGGGCTCGTCCCAGCCGGACTCGGGTGGGAAGGCGGTGGAGAGCACCAGCGACGCGCGATTCTGGGCAAGGCCGTGGGTCGTCTTGAACCAGTTGAGCCGCGCGCGATGCTTGGTTTCCGGGCAGGTCTTCGCGATTGCCACCCATTCGTCCAGCGTCTTGCCGGTGTCGCGCTCCAGCCCCTCGCGCAACGAGGCGAACCAGGCGCGTTGGCGTTCGGTGAGCACATCCTCGGGCGCTGCGGGCATGGCGTCTCTCCTTGGGCGACAAGAAGGATCGCGCGGGGCGCAGGCGATGTCCAGCGTGGTGCTGGCCGGCGAGTAAAGCTAAGGCGGTATCGACGACACATCTTCCGGGGACGGGCGAGTGACCAAGGCGGGCAGGCATTTTTCCTCGATCCACGCGCACGGGCTGGTGCGCGTCGCGGCGGCGACGCCGATCGCGACGGCGGGCGACCCCGCCGCCAACGCCGAGGCCGCGCTGGTGCTGGCCCGACAGGCCCATGACGCGCATGTCGATCTGGTCGTCTATCCCGAGCTCAATCTCTCATCCTACGCGGTCGACGATCTGCACCTGCAGGACGGTTTCCGCCTCGCGGTCGAGCAGGCGGTGGCGGTGGTGGTGGCGGGCAGCCAGAAGCTGCGCCCGGTGCTGGTGCTGGGCGCGCCCTTGCTGCGCAACGGCCGGCTCTACAACTGCGCGGTGATCGTCGCGCATGGTCGGGTGCTGGGCGTGGTGCCCAAGAGCTTTCTGCCCAATTATCGCGAATATTATGAGAAGCGCTGGTTCGCGCCGGGCGTCGGGCTGACCGGCCTCACCATCGAGGTGGCGGATCAGACCGCACCGTTCGGCACCGACCTGATCTTCGCGTCGCGCGAGCTGGCCGATTTCGTCTTCGCGGCTGAGATCTGCGAGGATTATTGGGCGCCGACCCCGCCCTCGACCACCGCCGCGCTCGCCGGTGCGCTGATTCTCTGCAACCTTTCGGCCTCCAACATCGTGGTCGGCAAGGCCCGCGAGCGGGCGATGCTGGCGTCGGCGCAATCGGCGCGGACCTGCGCGGCCTATGTCTTCGCCGCTGCCGGGCCGGGCGAGAGCACCACCGATCTGGCGTGGGACGGGCAGGCGCTGATTCACGAGCTGGGCCAAGAACTCGCCGCCTCCTCGCGCTTCGCCACCGAGGCGGAGCTGACCATCGCCGATATCGATGTCGGCCGGCTGCGCGCCGAGCGGATGCGCTTCGGCACCTTCAACGACGCCGCCGCCGCCGCCGGTCATCCCGAGACGCGTTTCCGCCGCATCGTATTCGACCAGAAGCCGGATTTCGTCGATGTGGGGCTTCGGCGCGAGGTCGCGCGTTTCCCCTTCGTGCCCGCCGATCCGGCGCGGCTCGACGAGGATTGCTACGAGGCGTTCAACATCCAGGTCGAGGGGCTGTCGCGCCGTGTCTCGGCGTCGGGCGCCAAGCGGCTGGTGATCGGTGTGTCGGGCGGGCTCGATTCCACCCATGCGCTGATCGTGGCGGCCAAGGCGTTCGACCGGCTCGGCCGCCCACGCTCTGACATCGAGGCCTTCACCATGCCCGGCTTCGCCACGGGCGAGGCGACCAAGGCCAATGCCTGGGCGTTGATGCGTGCGCTCGGCGTATCCGCCCATGAGATCGATATCCGCCCCGCCGCGACGCGGATGCTGGAGGATATGGGCCACCCCTTCGCGAATGGCGAGCCGGCCTATGACATCACCTTCGAGAATGTACAGGCGGGGCTGCGGACCGATTATCTCTTCCGCCTCGCGAACCAGCGCGAGGGGCTCGTCGTCGGCACCGGCGACCTGTCCGAGCTGGCGCTCGGCTGGTGCACCTATGGCGTCGGCGATCAGATGAGCCACTACGCGGTCAACGCCGGCGTGCCCAAGACGCTGATCCAGTTCCTGATCCGCTGGTGCATCCAGACCAGCCAGTACGACGCCGAGACCGACCGGGTGCTCGACGCGATCCTGTCGACCGAAATCTCGCCCGAGCTGGTGCCGGCGGGCGCGGACGGCGCGATTCAGTCGACCGAGGCCAAAATCGGCCCCTACGCGCTCAACGACTTCTTCCTGCACCATGTCGTGCGCTGGGGGATGGACCCGGCCAAGATCGCCTTCCTCGCGCACCATGCCTGGGGCGACGCAGAGGCCGGCGAATGGCCGCTCGGCGTGCCCGAGGCGAGCCGTGTCGGCTATGACCTGCCCACCATCCGCCACTGGCTGGAGCTGTTCCTGAAGCGCTTCTTCCAGACCAGCCAGTTCAAGCGCTCGGCGATCCCCAACGGGCCGAAGGTGTCGACCGGGGGCGCGCTGTCCCCGCGTGGCGACTGGCGTGCGCCGTCGGACGGGACCGCGGCGCCGTGGCTGGCGGCGCTGGAGCGCGGTATGCCGGACTGACGGACGCGAGCCGGTGGAGGGCAGGGCGCTTGCGCCGCCGTCCCGCTCCGGTACAGATCCATCGGAGCTAGCGCGAAGGGGGCCGCGCAAGAAGTAAACAAAACGTTAAGACGCGATCATGATTCAGGCATCGCGTTCCTTGCCCGCTTCGCCGCTTCGTCCGGCGCCTGCCCGTCGTCGCCCAGTGAAGTCCTTCGGGACGCGGGTCTATGCGGCGCCCGTGGTGCTGTCAGAGGTGATACCCGCATCGCGCTGGCCGATCAGCCGGGAGGATCTGATCTTCTTCCTCGGCTGTTACGCGGCCGGGCTGGCCTTCTTTCTGATCATGCTGACCTGAGCGCCCGGTCGGACGCACGATGCAGCCGCCACGCGATGGCGGCGGCCACCACACTGCCCAGCACCACGACGATCAGCGTGTTCGCCACGGGCACGCCCAGGCGGACGAGCCCCGCGAACAGCAGCGCGCCCGCGACCATCGCGCCTGAATTGACGATATTGTTGGCCGCCACCGTGCGCGCGGTGTGGAGCTTGTCCACCGTGGTCGTCAGGAAGGCGTAGAGCGGCACCACGAACATGCCGCCGAACACCGCGACACCAAACAGATCCGCTAAGATGTGGCGCGCATTCGGCAGCGTGAGGAACTCGCGCCAGCCGACCATGCTCTCGGGCGTTTCCCAATGCGCGGCGACATGGTGGAGATCGAGCAGGAACAACCCCATCAGCAGTGCTGCGGCCGGCGCATAGCGGGCGGAGACGGTGCCGCACAGCAGCCGGTTGATCGCGATCGATCCGGTGCCGACGCCCACCGAGAAGACGGCGAGGAACAGCGTTGCGACCTCCTGATCAGCGCTCAGCACATTCTTGACCAGCGGCACGAACAGTGTGCCCAGGATCGCCGCCTGCATCCAGAAGCAGCTGATCGCGAGGATTGCGAGGAACAGGCGCGGCACGTGCAGCGTCTCGGACACCAGCCGGACTGAGGCGCGCACGACGTGGAGGTCGACGCTGTGATCCTCGATCACCGGCGGGGCGGCGGGCACCTGCTGGCCGGCGATACGGCCGAGCAGCGCCATCGCCAGCACCGTCGCGGCGGCGGCGTCGGCCGGGATGATCCCGCCGACGATGATGCCGAGCAGTACGCCGCCATAGGTGCCCGCCTCGATCAGGCCGGTGCCACCCAGCACCTCGTCAGGGGCGAGATGCTGCGGCAGCAG
>DATGEV010000242.1:0-2669 GCA_035309885.1 Sphingomonas sp. | reverse complement strand
GCCCAATGCCTATGTCCGCTCGGCGTGGCTCGAGCTCGCCATCGCCAACCGCTACGATCCGGCGGTCGCGTCGCTCGACCAGTATCTCAACAGCGTCGGGCGGATGCTGCTGGTGGTGCCGCTCTACAAGGATCTGATGGCACAGGGCGACTGGGGCGCCCCGATCGCGAAGCGCATCTACGCCAGGGCGCGCGCAACCTACCATCCGGTCGCGGCTGCCCGGATCGACAAGCTGCTGGGATCGAGCTGAACTAGAAGGGCAGCGGGGCGCGGTCGGGCTCAATCCAGCCCCACCGCGCTTCGACCGAGAAGAGCGTCTCGCGCGTCCAGTGGGCGAGCGGCCAGTCCGAACAACCGAGCGGCGATGCCATCAGATCGTCAAGCGTCTCGTGCAGCGGCCGCTCCGGCGCCTGCTGGCCGAGGAAGGCACGGGCGGCACGCAGCGAGGCCTGCGTGATCGTCTCATGATAGCCGTTGTGATCGTCGTTCACGCCACCCAACGCCTCGTTATAGGCGCGGATCAGGCCGGGCATGTCACGCTCGGGCACGATGTCCGGGCGGTAGCGCAGGATCCACAGCGTTGCGGCGAAGTGGGCGGCGTGCGTCCACTCCTGCTTGGGGACGGAGTGATCGAACAGCCCCGCGCCTATACGGGCGACGGCGGCCTCGCCGGGATAATGCACGGCCATCGCTCGCAGGCTCAGGCGGTCAGCGCCGCGACCAGCGCCCGCACCTTCTTCTGGCGCCACTGCGGCAGCGGGGCGATCAGCCAATAGGCCTCTTCAGCCGTCGCCTCGCCCAAGCGGGCGACCCGGCCGCTGGCGAGGTCCGCCTCGGCGAGCAGCGTCGGCACGGTCGCGTGACCGAAGCCCGCCGCCGCCGCGTCGAGCGCCAGCCCGGCATCGCCCACAGTCACGCCCGCGCCCTTCGCTTCGTCGGCCGGGCAGCCGGGCCAGGAGATCGTGACGTCCGCGCCGCCCTCGGCGCCGACGGTGACATAGCCGGGAATGCCCAGCGCCACGCCCTCATGCTCGCCCTTCTCGCGCGCGAAGCAGACGGCGAGATCAAGATTGGCCTGCGTGAAATCGAGCCCCTCGTCCGACGAGAGCATGATGAAACGTAGTTCCGGATCGGTCTTCGCATAGCGGGCGAGACGCGGCGCCAGCCACTTGGCCGAGAAATCGCGTGGGGCGGCGATGGTCAGTGTCTTGGAGGACTGGCCCGCCTGCATCGCGCGCACCGCTTCCTCGAATTGGAGGAAACCGGCGCGCAGCGCTTCCAGCCCAGCCTCGCCCTCGGGCGTGAGTTCAAGTCCGCGCGTGGTACGGCGGAAGAGGACGACGCCCAGCGTATCCTCCAGCGCGCGGATCTGCTGGCCGACCGCGGCCGGCGTCACCGCCAGCTCGTCGGCCGCGCGGGTGAAGCTGAGATGGCGCGCAGCGGCATCGAGCACGCGCAGGCCGTTCAGCGGCAGATGCGTGCGCTTCATTGCGCGGTCGCCGGCGCCAACAGGGGGAAGAGCGGGATCGCGATGTCGAACGGCTCGCCATCTGCGCCGACGAGCCCGTAGCTCCCCTCCATCGATCCCGCCGAGGTCTGGAGCGGGCAGCCCGAGACATAGTCGTAGCTGTCACCCGGCTCGATCAGCGGCTGGTCGCCGACCACGCCCTCGCCGCGCACGTCATGGCGCGCGCCGCGTCCGTCGGTGATGATCCAGTGCCGGGTGAGCAGTTGGACCGTCTGATCGCCGCCATTCTCGATGCGGATATGATAGGCCCAGAACCAGCGGCCGCGGCGCGGCTCGGACTGTTCGGGAAGATAGCTCACCGACACGCGGACGGTGACGCCCCGCGTCGTCGCCTCGTGCGGGAAAAGCGCCTTCATGCCAGTCCCCCTCATAGCCCGACCGAGCGGAGCGCCTGGTCGAAATCCTCGATCACGTCGTCGGCATCCTCGAGCCCCACCGAGAGGCGGAGCATGCCTTCGTTGATTCCCATTTCCGCGCGCACCTCTTCCGACAGGCCGGCATGGGTGGTCGAGGCCGGATGCGTCATCAGGCTACGGGAATCGCCTATATTGTTCGAGATGTCCACGAGTTGGAGCGCGTCGAGCAGACCGTGCGCCTGCTTCCGTCCACCGTCGACGAACAGCGACATGATCGTGCCACCCGCGCTCATCTGCCGCATGGCGAGATCATGCTGGGGATGCGAGGCGAGGCCCGGATAGAGCAGTTTCGGCACGCGCTCTTCGAGGAAGCTCGCGACCTTGAGCGCATTCTGGCTCTGGCGATGAACGCGCAGGTCCAGCGTCTCCAGCCCCTTGAGCACCACCCAGGCGTTGAAGGCGCTGAGCGTCGGCCCGGTGTTGCGCGTGAAGGGCAGCAACGTGTTGAGGATGAAATCCTCAGCGCCCGCCACCGCGCCGGCTAACACGCGCCCCTGTCCGTCCATCATCTTGGTGGCCGAGTAGGCCACGACGTCGGCGCCGAACTCCATCGGCCGCTGCAGCACCGGCGAGGCGAAGGCATTGTCCACCACGGTGGTGATGCAGTGTGCCTTGGCGATGTCGCAGATCGCAGCGATGTCGCAAATGTCGAGTGTCGGGTTGGCCGGCGTCTCGAAGAAGAAAACCTTCGTTTCCGGCCGGATTGCCGCTTCCCAGGCCGCGGT
>DATGEV010000241.1:0-2203 GCA_035309885.1 Sphingomonas sp. | reverse complement strand
ATTACTGGGATAGCTACTTCACCATGCTCGGGCTGATCCGTGACGGGCATCGCGACGCGGCGGTGTCGATGGTCGACGATTTCGCCGACATGCTGGCGAGCTACGGGCACATCCCCAACGGCAGCCGATCCTACTATCTGTCCCGCTCACAGCCGCCCTTCTTCTATCTGATGGTTGGGCTGCTTTCGGACGAGCCGGGGCAGTCCTACGTGCGCTATCTGAAGGCGCTGAAGACCGAGCACGCCTTCTGGATGCGCGGCGCGCAGGGCCTTGCGGCGGGGCAGGCGACGGGCCATGTCGTGCGCTTGGCTGACGGCACGCTGCTCAACCGCTATTGGGACGCGCGCGACACCCCGCGCGAGGAATCCTATGCGCAGGATGTCGCGCTGGCCGCCTCCAGCCCGCGTCCGCCGGCCGAGGTCTATCGCGACATTCGGGCCAGCGCCGAGAGCGGCTGGGACTTCAGCTCGCGCTGGTTCGCGGACGGCGCCCATTTCGAGACGATCGAGACAAGCTCGCTGGTGACAGTCGATCTCAACAGCCTGCTCTATGGGATGGAGCGAGCCATAGCGGAGGGCTGCCGGCGCACCGGCGACGCCGCCTGCGCGCGCGATTTCGACACCCAGGCGCAGATGCGCGCCGCGGCGATCCAGCATTATCTCTGGAACGACGAAGCCGGCGCGTTCGAGGACATGAACTGGCAGACGGGCAAGCAGACCGGCCGCTTAAGCGCTGCGACGCTCTATCCGCTGTTCACAGGCCTCGCCGATGCCCATCAGGCCGACAAGGTGGCCGCGACGGTCGAGGGCAAGCTGCTGCGCTCGGGCGGGTTGGCGACCACGACCGCGACCGGAACCGGCCAGCAGTGGGACGAGCCCAATGGCTGGGCGCCGCTGCAGTGGATCGCGGTTTCGGGGCTCGATCGTGCCGGCCATCGCGCGCTGGCAGACACGATCGCCGGGCGCTGGCTGCGGACCGTCAGCTCGACCTATGCCTGCACCGGCCGGCTGGTCGAGAAATATGATGTCGACACCGGGCGGCCGGGCGGCGGCGGCGAATATCCCGTGCAGGACGGGTTCGGCTGGACCAACGGCGTGACCCGCGCGCTGCTCGACCGGCCTCTCCCGGCCTCCGAAATTCCGGCGGCGACGTGCGGCGGCAAGGGGTGAGGTCGCCGCAATAGTTGCACCCGATGATAGGGTGCGTTGAACCGGACAGGACTCGCGAAAGTCGTGCGCATTGCCTATCTGCGCGCCCATGTCGCAACGCACCATCGCCCGCCGCCCCGATGACGACGCTGACGAGGAGCGGAGCGACGCCGATCGACTGACGCCGGCTATCACTTTCGCCTGCGCGATCGCCTGCGGGATCATGGTCGCCAATCTCTATTACGCCCAGCCGCTGCTCGGGCTGATCGCGCCTGAGCTCCATCTGCGCGCCAATGTGGCGGGCCTGATCGTGACGCTCACCCAGCTCGGCTATGGCGGCGGGCTGCTGCTGGTGGTGCCGCTCGCCGACCGGATCGAAAATCGCAAGCTGATCCTCGTCACGCTCGGTGTGACGGCGGTGGCGCTGGCGGCGCTGGCGGTGGCGCCCTCCGCGTGGGCTTTCCTCGCGGCGGCGATGGCCGTCGGCTTCTTCGCGGCCGGCGCGCAGGTGGTGGTGCCCTATGCGGCCTCGCTCGTCAGCGAAAAGACGCGGGGACAAGCGATCGGCAACGTCATGTCGGGTTTGCTCGCCGGCATCATGCTGGCGCGTCCGGTCGCGAGCATCATAGCCGAGGTCGCCGGCTGGCGCGCGGTGTTCGGGCTGTCCTCAGTGCTGATGCTGGCGACGGCGTTGTGGATGGCGCGTGCCTTGCCCCGGCGCATGCCGACCAACGGCCACGGCTATGGCGAGATCCTGCGCTCGATGGGGCAGATGCTCCTGCGCGAAAGGCCGTTGCAGCGGCGCGCGCTGTACCAGGGCTTCCTGTTCATGATCTTCAACATCTTCTGGACGGCGGCTCCGATGGTGCTGACGGAGCGCTTCGGCTTCGGCCAGACGGGCATCGCGCTGTTCGCGCTGGCGGGCGCGGCCGGCGCGCTGGCGGCGCCGCTGGCCGGGCGGCTGGGCGATCGGGGCTATATCCGCGCAGGGACAGCCGGCGCGCTCATCACCATCGCGTTGTCGTGCTGGCTCGCCGGCTGGGCCGGCATGGTCC
>DATGEV010000240.1:0-2462 GCA_035309885.1 Sphingomonas sp. | reverse complement strand
TTTATGCAGATCATCGTTCGCGACAACAATGTCGACCAGGCGCTTCGGGCCCTCAAGAAGAAGCTCCAGCGCGAGGGCGTGTATCGCGAGATGAAGCTGCGTCGCCACTACGAGAAGCCGTCGGAGAAGCGTGCGCGTGAGCGCGCCGCTGCGATCCGCCGCGCCCGCAAGCTGGAGCGCAAGCGCGCCGAGCGCGACGGCGTCCGGTAAGAGGCGCCGGGGCCGGGCAACCGGCCTTTAGTGTCTGGACGCGGGGCAGGCAGCCGGGCAGAAGCCGGGCGAACCTGACCGTCCTTCTTCCGAGCGAGGTTGCCCATGTCCGAAGTCACCGCCGTTCCTCTGCGTCCCGTAGCCAAGGGCACGCTTGCGAAGCTGTGGATCGGCGTGGGTGTCGCGGTGGTGATCGGCGTGGGCGTGGCCTGGGCCGGCACTTCGCGTCAGGTCGCGATGGGCGAGCCGCCGGCGGTCTTCCTCGCGAAGAACGCCAAGAAGCATGGCGTGCAGGTCACCGCTTCGGGGCTGGAATATATGGTGTTGGCGCCCGGCCAGGGTGCTCGCCCCGGCCCGCAGGACATCGTGCTGATCGACTATGACGGCAAGCTGCTCGACGGATCGACCTTCGATTCGACCGCGCAGCACGGCCAGCCCGCCGTCATGCCGGTGGCGGGCTCGATCCCGGGCTTCAGCGAAGGCCTCCAGCTGATGGCGCGCGGCGCGCGCTACCGCTTCTGGATCCCGCCGCAGTTGGCCTATGGCGAGCAGGGTGCGGGCGACGGCGTGATCCCGCCCAACAGCGTGCTCCAGTTCGACGTGTCGCTGCGCGAGATCGCGCCGCAGCAGCCGGGCTATGGCGCGGCCGGCATGGCGGGGCCGGGCGGCCAGCCCTGATCTCCATCGCTCGATAAGATCGCTTCAAGGCCCGCCATCGTGCGGGCCTTTTTGCGTCAGGGCTGTCCGGCCGCGTCGAGCCCACTGCGTCGCTCCAGCGCCACCTTGGTCATTGCGACGATCGGATCGGCGAACATCAGCCCGAGAATGCCGAACAGCGCGCCGAGCAGCAGCTGCATGCCGAGCACCAACGCCGGCGCCAGATCGACCGAGCGGCGCGCCACCATCGGCACCACGACATAGCCGTCGAAGATCTGCACCAGCGCATAGACGCCGATCGCGAGCAGGCCGGTGTCCGTCCCCGCCGAGAAGCCGACGAGAATCGTTAGCGCCCCCGACACGATCGCGCCGATATTGGGTAGGAAGGCGAGGATGCCAGTGATGAGCCCGAGCAGCCCCGCCATCGGCACGCCGACGATGCTGAGCGCGATCCAGATGAACAGCCCCTCGACCGCCATGCCGAGCAGCCGCCCGGCCATCAACCGGCGCAGCGTGTGCGCCATGTCGGCGGTGCTGATGTAGAAGGCCTCACGCTGGTCGAGTGGCAGCATCCAGGCGAGCCCGCGCTCGTAGATACGGGGCTCGGCCGCGATGAACAGGCCGAGCACGACGATCATCGCGAGGCTCGAGATCGCACCGAGTGCGGTACCGACCGCGCTGGTGAGCTGGCCGAGCGACCCCATCAGCTGGCGCCCGATATTTTCGGCGGGGCTCCCGTGGGGCACCAGCCCCAGCGCGCTCGCCCAGCCCAGAATGCGCTGGAGCTGGGTGGCGACCACGGTTTTCAGCGCCTCGAACTGGCCGACCAGCTCGACACCGGCGTACCAGATCACCCCGATCAGGAAGGCGAGCGCGCAGACCGCGACGATGGCGATGCGGAAGCCCCGCGCGATCGGCAGGATGCGCCCGAGCAATCGGGCGCCGCCATCCAGCATGGCCGCGAACACCATGCCGCCGACGATCAGCAGCAGCGGCTGCGCCAGCACATAGGTGAGCACGACCGCGAGCACGACCGACACCCACACGATCGCGCGCTTGAGTTCCGCGCGGGTCTCCGGATCGCGCATCTCGACCGGGCCGGGCGCCTCGACATGGGGTGGGGTCGAGGGCGCCCGGCGCGCCATCAGCGCTGTCCGGACTGGGGAACCGAGGGGATCACCGCCGGGTGGAGGTTGGTGCCGGCGCGGCCTCCGCGCAGCGCGCTGAACCAGCTGATCGGGTTCCAGATCTCCGACGTGCCGTCGAGCGAGAAGGTGATGAACTCGGCACGACCGCCCAGATTCTCCCACGCCACCGGCCCGCCGAGCCCGCCTTCCTCCAGCGGATAGCGGCTGTCGGCCGATTCATCGCGGTTGTCGCCCATCACGAACACTTGGCCGGGCCCGACGGTGACAGGGCCGTAATCGTCGCCCGTGCCGGGGATATAGCCCATGTCGACCGTGTCGTAGCTGCGGCCCGAAGGCAGGGTCTCGCGATAGACCGGCAGCGCGCAGTAGAGCTTGCCGTCCTTGCCGCTGATGCGGTGCGCGGCTTCGAGGCCGCGGTCGCACGGCACATTGGCGTCGACCGGGATC
>DATGEV010000239.1:0-5883 GCA_035309885.1 Sphingomonas sp. | reverse complement strand
GAGTCCTTGGGGACATGGGCACTCGCAGCGCCGGGCGCGGGCATGTGTCGCGGCGGGACGGATGGCCGCCCCCTCGCACTCGGCCATTTCCTTTTAACCATCGTGCGATAAGCTCCATTCCATGGGCAGCGTGATCAATTTTGAGGACAGGGCCGTCGCTACGCTGCGCGCACGCGTCGCGGCGGTGGAGGAGGCCAATCAGGATCTGATCGCCTTCGCGCGCGGCCACTCGGGCGCGGTCGCGGCGATCCACACGGCAGTGCTGGGCGCGATCCAGGCCGACGGGCTCGATCACCTGATCCATATCGTCACGCAGGACTGGCCGGATATGCTGGGCGTCGACGCGGTGGCGCTGGCGCTGCATGTCGGCGAGACCGGGCTGCGCGCCGATTCCAACGGGCTCCAGTTCGTCGATCGGCGAGTGATCGCGCGGGCGCTGCGCGGGGTCGATGGCGTGGTGCTGCGCGGTGTCGATCATGGCCACCCGCTGTTCGGCCCCGCCGCTCCGCTGATCCGGGCCGAGGCGCTGGTGCGACTCGACAATCCGCTGCCGCTGCCCAGTGGCCTGATCGCGCTCGGCCAGCGCGCCGAGCAGCGTTTCGAGACGCGCCACGGATCGGAACTGCTCGCCTTCCTCGGCGCGACGCTGGCGCATATGGTGGGACGGTGGCTGCTCCCCTGACCCTCGACGATCATCCGGCACGGCTGACGGCCGCCGCCTTCGCCGATCATCTCCGCCGCGACCGGTTGCGCTCCGCCCATACGGTGCGCGCCTATGTGGCGACCGCGCACCGCTTCGTCGCCTTTCTGGGCGAGCATCGCGGGGAAGTGGTCGATGCGGCGGTGCTGGCCTCGGTTCAGGCGACGGACCTACGCGCCTATCTCGCACGGCGACGGGGCGAGGGCGGGTTGTCCAACGCATCCGCCGCGCGCGAGCTGTCGGCGGTGCGCGCCTTCCTCGGCTTCGCGAATGGCGAGGGGGCGGCCGCTCCACGATTGCGCGGCCCGCGCGTCAAGCGGGGCATTCCTCGTCCGATCGCGCCGGCCGAGGCGACCGCGCTCGCCGAGGATGCCGCCGACGCGCACGACAAGCCCTGGCTTGCCAAACGCGATCTCGCGGTGCTGCTGCTGCTCTATGGCGCGGGCCTGCGCGTGGGCGAGGCGATGGCGCTCGACGCCGGGTTGCTGCCGCTCGGCGAGGCGATCACCGTCACCGGCAAAGGCAACAAGGCGCGCGTCGTGCCGCTGCTCGCTGTCGTGCGCGAAGCGATCGCCGACTATGCCCGCTTATGCCCCTATCCGCTCACCAAGGGCACGGCGCTGTTCCGGGGCGTCAAGGGCGGCCGGCTCGATGCGGGCATGGTCCGCCGTGCGGTGCGCGCTGCGCGCGGCCGGCTCGGCCTGCCCGATCGGACGACGCCGCATGCGCTCAGGCACAGCTTCGCGACCCATCTGCTCGGGCGCGGCGCCGATCTGCGTCAGCTTCAGGAGTTGCTTGGCCATGCCAGCCTGTCTTCGACGCAGGTCTATACCGCGGTCGATACCGCGCATCTGATGGACGTCTATCGGGCGGCGCACCCGCGCGCCTGAGAATTTTTCGCAGGCGCACTAAAGCTTGTGCCGCTCCCGCCGTTACCGGGTTCAGGATATCTTTAGCCTCGAGGATTTCGGGTCATGGACGGCATCGACAAGGTAGGAGGCAGCGGCAATCTGGTGCAGCTTCGGCCGGCGTCCGTGCCGGCGGCGCCCGCACCCGTTGCCGTGGTGCCGGCGAAGGCGCCCTCGGCGAGCGAAGTGGCCAACCTCATCTCGCTGCTGGGCGACATTCCGCCGCCGATCGACAGCAAGAAGGTCGAGGCGATCAAGTCGCTGATCGCATCCGGCGCCTACCCCATCGATGAGCACGCGGTCGCGGCAAAGATGCTGGCCCTCGACTTTCCCGCGCGCGGCGATGACGCCGACGCCTGAAAGGCGCAGAAAGAAAAAATTACCCCCGCGCCGCGGCGCGGGCTTCGATCGCCTCCCAGATCAGGGTCGGGGTGTCGGTGCCGTTGAACTTGTCGATGGCGACGATGCCCGTCGGCGAGGTCACGTTGATCTCGGTGAGGAAGCCGGCGATCACGTCGATCCCGACGAAGACCAGCCCCCGACGGGCGAGCTCTGGGCCTAGCCGGTTGCAGATCTCGATCTCGCGCGAGGTGAGGTCGGTCGCGTCGGCGCGGCCGCCGGCAGCGAGGTTGGAGCGGATCTCGCCATCCTTGGGCAGCCGGTTGATCGCGCCCGCCACCTTGCCGTCGACCAGCACGATGCGCTTGTCGCCCTTCGCCACGTCGGGAAGGAAGGCCTGCACCATGAACGGTTCGCGCCACACCTGCCCGAACAGCTCGGTGAGCGCGGCGAGATTGGCGTCCTTCCTGCCGACATGGAACACCGCCGAGCCGGCATTGCCGTAGAGCGGCTTCACCACCACCTCGCCATGTTCGGCATGGAAGGCGCGCGCCTCGTCGAGCCGGCGGGTGATCAACGTCGGCGGCATGAACTCGGCATAATCGAGCACGAACAGCTTCTCGGGCGCGTTACGCACCGATGCGGGGTCGTTGACCACCAAAGTCTGGTGCTGGATGCGCTCGAGCAGGTGCGTCGCGGTGATGTAGGCGAGATCGAAGGGCGGATCCTGCCGCATCAGCACCACGTCGGTGTCCTCGCCGATGTCGAGCGGCACGACGTCGCCGAAGGTGAAATGATCGCCGGCGACTCGCTGCACCGTCACGGGGCGGGCGGGCGCGGTGACGCGACCGGCGCGATAGCTCAAGTCACCCGCCGCATAATGGTAGAGCCGATGGCCCCGCGCTTGCGCGGCCAGCATCAGGGCGAAGGTCGAGTCGCCCTGGATGTTGATCGTTTCCATGGGGTCCATCTGGACGGCGACGGTGAGACCCATGTCATTACGCTCCTGAGAATGTGCAGGCCGCAGATAGGATGGCGGACGCATTCCGTCACCTGTCTTCGCTTCCTCCTCCGGTCGCCCTGAGGTTGTCGAAGCCTGTCCTGAGCGCCTGCAAGGCAGTCGAAGGGGGCTGCCCTTCTTCTTCGCGATCGGAATAGGGAAGGGCGGGGCTTCGACAGGCTCAGCCCGAACGGGAGAATTTACCCCTGCCAGACATGTTCCAGATGGCGGGGCAGGCGTCCGGGCGCGATCAGCACGGCATCGATGCGGATATCGTCGCCGGGCTGGGCATAGCGCGGGATGAGGATTTCCGCCGCCGCGGCGACCCGGACCAGCCTTTGCCGGTCGAGCGCGAGGTCGAGCGCCTGCGCCGTCTTGCGGCTCTTCACCTCGACGAAGGCGACGAGGCCGGGTTTACGCATCACGATGTCCACCTCGCCGGCGGGCGTCCGCACCCGCCGGTCGAGGATGGTCCAGCCCTTGAGGCGCAGGAAATGGGCGGCGATCGTCTCGGCCATGCGGCCGCTCGCTTCGGCCGCTTGCAGGCTCATGCGCGCTCCTTGAGCTCCAGTGCGCGGGTGTAGAGATCGTGGCGGGGCAGGCCGGTCGCCTTGGCGACCTCTCCGGCAGCCTTGGCGATGGGGAGCCGTGCGAGCGCGTCGGTCAGCAGCGCGTCGATGTCCTCGGCCTCCGGGGGAGGCGCTTCGCCGGGCGGGCCGACGACAATCACGATCTCGCCCTTGGGGGCGTGCTCGGCATAGCGTGCGGCCAACTCGTCGAGCGTGCCGGTGACGCATTCCTCGAACGCCTTGCTGATCTCACGCGCCACGGCGGCATCGCGGGCGCCGAGCCCGGCCGCCATCGCCGCCAGTGTCGCGCCGAGGCGCGGGCCGCTCTCGTAGAAGACGAGGCTGGCACGCAGGGCCTTCACCTCGGCGAGGGCGTCGGCCCGCGCCTTCTCCTTGGGCGGCAGGAAGCCCGCGAACAGGAAGCGATCGGTCGGCAATCCCGCCAGCGTCAGCGCAGCGATGGCAGCGCTCGGGCCAGGGAGGGTGACGATCTTGTGCCCGGCCGCGCGCGCGTCGCGCACCAGCTTGAAGCCGGGATCCGAGATCATCGGCGTGCCTGCGTCGGACACTAGCGCGATCGCCTCGCTGCCCAGCCGCGCGACCAGACCTGGGCGCACCCGATCGGCATTATGGTCATGATAGGGGGTCATCGGCGTTTCTGTGCCGATATGACGGAGCAATTTGGCGGTCACGCGCGTATCTTCCGCGGCGATCAGGTTCGCGCGGCTCAACACGTCGGCCGCACGGGGCGTCAGGTCGCCAAGATTGCCGATCGGGGTCGCGACGATGTAGAGCCCGGGCGGTAGAGGATCGGTCATAGGGGATCTCATGGCAGAGGGCTTGGCGCTACCGCAACCGCGGATACTGGCCAAAGGTGCACGCGTCGGAGGATTGGTCGCGACGATGCTGCTCGCGGCCTGCGCGGGCGTGGTGCCGCATGGGCCGAAAGGGCCGGCCGGCAAGCCCGGGCAGACGAAGCCGGTGCCGCAGGCGGGCCGCCTGCCCGAGGAGGTGCGCGATCGCGTCGCGGTGCTGGTGCCGCTCACCGGCGCGAACGCCGCGGTCGGCCAATCGATTGCCAACGCCGCCAACATGGCGCTGATCGATTCGGGCGGTGCGGGCGTGCGTTTGACCATGTACGACACCGCGACCGGGGCGGCGGGTGCGGCGCGCAAGGCGCTCGCCGAGGGCAACCAGCTCATCCTCGGCCCGCTGCTGGCTGGGGATGTGCGCCAGATCGGCCCGATCGCCGAAGCCGCGCATGTGCCGGTGCTGTCCTTCTCCAACGACATCGATGTCGCGGGGCATGGTGTCTATCTGCTGGGCTTCACGCCGATGGAGTCGGTCGAGCGGGTGGTGAGCTATGCCAAGTCGCGCGGGCTGACACGGTTGGCGGCGCTGGTGCCCAATGGCCTCTACGGCCGCCGCGCCTCGAACGCGGTGCTCAAGGCGGCGCAGGAGGCGCATGCCACGGTCGTCTCGATGCAGGGCTATGACCGGTCCAGCGCCTCGCTTGCTGCCGCGATCAAGAAGTTCGGCGATCCCAAGGGCTATGATGCGCTGCTGATCGCCGACAGCGGCCGTATCGCGCTGGTGGCCGCACCCTTGGTACGCAGGTCAGGCAGCGGTGCTCGGCTGCTCGGCACCGAACTCTGGAACACCGAACCGCAGCTCGCCGCGGCGAAGACGCTCAACGGCAGCTGGTTCGCGGCGGTGTCGGACGGGCTCTACGGCCAGTTCGCGGCCAAATATCGTGCCCGTTTCGGCAAGAGCCCGTTCCGCCTGTCGAGCCTCGGCTATGATTCGGTGCTGCTGGCGGTGCGGATCTCGGCGGACTGGAGGCCCGGCACGCCCTTCCCGGAAAACCGGCTGACCGACAAGGGCGGCTTCTCCGGCGTCGATGGCGCTTTCCGCTTCGATCGTGACGGCATTGCCGACCGGATGCTGGAGGTGAAGCAGATCGGCGCGGGCGGCGTGACGGTGGTGTCGCCGGCGCCGCAGGGCTTCGGAGGCTGATCCGGGCGGGGGGCCGCAGGAGGAGCCAAGCGATGAGCTATATTCAGGGGTTCGTGATCCCGGTCCCGGCTGAGAACAAAGACGCCTATCGCGAGATGGCGGCCAAGATGGCGCCGATCTTGAAGGAATATGGTGCCGAGCGCGTCGTCGAGTGCTGGGGCGTCGCCGTGCCTGACGGCGAGGTCACCGATTTCCGCAAGGCAGTGAAGGCGAAAGAGGGCGAGCAGGTGGTCTTTTCGTGGATCGTCTGGCCCGACAAGGCGACCCAGGACGAGGCCCACACCAAGATTTGGGTCGATCCCCGCATGGAGTTGAACGGACCGATGCCCTTCGACGGCAAGCGCATGGTCT
>DATGEV010000238.1:0-4668 GCA_035309885.1 Sphingomonas sp. | reverse complement strand
CCGCCGCCGCCGCCCTCGACGACCGCTCCTGCCGAAACGCCGGCGCCGACCGGCCCGGTCGGCAACTCGATCGTCCCCGGTTCGCGGGCTGATTTCCTCCAGCAGGTCGGCACCGACACGATTCACTTCGGCACCGACAAGTCGGACGTCGACAGCGAAGCGCAGAGCGTCCTGACTGCGCAGGCGAAGTGGCTGGTCGCGCATCCGAGCGTCCGCGTCACGGTCGAAGGCCATTGCGACGAGCGTGGCACGCGCGAATACAATCTCGCGCTCGGCGATCGCCGCGCCACCTCGGCCAAGAACTTCCTGGTCGGCCAGGGCGTGCCCGCGGATCGCATCAACACGATCAGCTATGGCAAGGAGCGCCCGGTGGCGAATGGCTCCGACGAGAGCGCCTGGGCGCAGAACCGTCGCGCCGTCACGGTCGTGCCGCAATAACAATGATCTCCCTCTCCCGCAAAGGCGGGAGAGGGAGATCATGCGCCGAATTTCGGCCGGGGCGGCACATGCCCGGCGAACGCGTCGTCGAGCATCCGCGCGAGCCGCAGCCCACCGCGCAGCACCTGCTGGCGCACCACGGGGATGAGCTGCTGAATCGCGGCCTCGTCGAGCCCGGCGGCGGCCGGCTGGGTCGGCGGGCAGGCGGGGGCGTGGGTGGCGGTCGGGTAGACGGTGTCGCGGGCTAGTTCCCAACTCTCCTTCGCCCAGTCCTCGACCGAACCCGCTGCCATCGCCGCGCGGCTGTCTGGCGTGGTGCCGGCGAGCAGCCCCTTGGCGCCGCCGGGTGCTGTGGAGATGGCGCGCTCGGCGAGCAGCCCGTCCCACACCGAATGGATGTTGGTCCGCCCCGCGATCACGCCGTAATGGACGCGCAGCTTGTTGCCGCCCTGATCGCCGTCGCGCTCAGCGGCGTGGAGCGGCTGGTGCAGGTCGCCGACGAAATGGACGAGGAAGGCCAGCGCCATCAACCGCTCTCGCGGGTTGAGTGTCTTGTCCGCCAGCAGCCGCTGGTTGCGCGCGATCTGCGCGATCACGCAGTTGCCGCCCGCGCACGGCCCCTTGGGATCGAACGGCTTGCACACGTCGATGTCGACGAAGTGCCAGTTATAGGCATAGCTGAAACGGTCGCCGAGCGCCTTCACGCAGTCGGGCCAGATGGCGGCATCCTCGATCGTCTTCGCCGGGCAGGTCGGCGTGTCGAGCAGCTTGGCCTGGCGGAGCAGCCGGTCGATGCCGGCGCGCGTCTGGGGGTTCACCTCCAGATAGGCGATGCGGGCGATCGTCTGGTGGCCATATTCCCACCAAGCAGCGGCAGGCGAGAGCGGCAGCAGCAGCGCGAGCATCGCAGCGACGAGGAGGCGGAGATGAGACATGGTCCGCCTCCTAACCCGCTTACCCCGTCAGGAATATTGCCGCGCCGCAACAAGTCCGCGGCTTATTCGTCGCCGTAGATAGCGACCTTGGCCGCGCGCTCCTGCCCGATCACGCCGCGATACATGCCGGGCGTGTTGAACGTCCAGCGCGCCTCGCCTGTCGGCGTGACGGTGATGAAGCCGCCCTTGCCGCCGAGCGCGGTGAGTTCGCCGACCAGTGCATCGGCGGTGGCATCGAGCCCGGCGTCGGTCAGTCGCAGCCGCGCGCACAGCTCATGCGCCAGCCCGAGCCGGATATAATGCTCGCCCGATCCGGTGCAGGAGATGGCGGCGGCGCGATCGTCGGCATAGGTGCCGGCGCCGATCAGCGGCGAATCGCCGATCCGGCCCCAGCGCTTGGCGGTGAGCCCGCCGGTCGACGTGGCGGCGGCGACATGGCCCGCCTCGTCCACCGCGACGGCGCCGACCGTGCCGTATTTCATCGCCGAATCAAACGGCATGTCGGGATGCGCCTTGATCTCGTCGAGCTGGCGGCGACGTTCCGGGGTGGCGAACCAGTCCTGCGTCGCTTGTTCCTGCCCGACATGCGCGGAGAAGGCGTCGGCGCCGGCGGACGAGAGCAGCACATGCGGGCTCTGTGTCATCACCGCGCGGGCGAGGCTCACCGGGTGGCGCGTCGCGGTGACGCCGGCGATGGCGCCCGCCTCGCGCCCGCGCCCGTCCATGATCGCGGCGTCGCACTCGATCCGCCCTTCCCAGGTGAAGACCGATCCGCGCCCCGCGTTGAAATGGGGATCATCTTCGAGCACGCGCACCGCCGCCTCGACCGCATCGAGCGCGTCGCCGCCGTCGCGCAGGATCGCCGCGCCGGCTTCGAGCGCCGCGGACAGGCCGGCGCGCGCGCCCTGATCCTCGGCCTCGGTCAGCACGCCCGGGCGCATCGAGCCCGCTCCGCCGTGAATCATCAGGGTCCAGCCCACGCATTGCTCCTTCTTCATGCGGCAGCGCTTATCATTACGCGCCGCAGCGCCTATAGAGGCTCCCGACCACAATCGCGAAGGCTTCCCATGTCCATTCGTCCGTGGCGCGACATCACGCGCCGCCAATCCCGTCAGATCATGGTGGGCAATGTCCCCGTCGGCGGCGACGCGCCCGTCACCGTGCAGACGATGACCAATACCCTCACCACTGACGTGAAGGCGACAATCGACCAGATTCGCCGTTGCGAGGAAGCGGGCGTCGACATCATCCGCGTGTCCTGCCCCGACGAGGAATCGACGGCGGCGCTGAAGCAGATCGTTCGCGCCGCCCGCGTGCCGATCGTCGCGGACATCCATTTCCACTATAAGCGCGCGCTGGAAGCCGCCGATGCCGGTGCGGCCTGTCTGCGCATCAATCCGGGCAATATCGGCTCGGCCGCGCGCGTGCAGGAAGTCGTCAACGCCGCCAAGGCCAATGGCTGTGCGATCCGCATCGGCGTGAACGGCGGCTCCCTCGAGAAGGATTTGCTCGAAAAGTACGGCGAGCCCTGTCCCGAGGCGCTGGTCGAATCCGCGCTCGACCATATCAAGCTGCTCCAGGACGCCGACTTCCACGAATATAAGGTGGCGGTGAAGGCGTCGGACCAGTTCCTCGCGGTCGCCGCCTATTAGCAGCTCGCCGAGGTGGTGGATTGCCCGCTGCACCTCGGCATCACCGAGGCCGGCGGCCTGATCGCCGGCACGGTGAAGAGCGCGATCGGCATCGGCTCGCTGCTCTGGTTCGGCATCGGCGACACGATTCGCGTCTCGCTCTCGGCCGAGCCCGAGGAAGAGGTGCGCGTCGGCTACGAGATCCTGAAGGCGCCCGGCATCCGGACCCGGGGGGTCCGCGTGGTGTCGTGTCCCTCATGCGCAAGGCAAGGCTTCGACGTGATCCGCACGGTCGAGAAGCTGGAGGAGCGCCTCAAGCACATCTCCACCCCGCTGTCGCTCTCGGTGCTGGGTTGCGTGGTGAACGGCCCCGGCGAAGCGCGCGAAACCGACATCGGCGTCACCGGCGGCGGCAACGGCAAGCACATGATCTATCTGTCGGGCGTCACCGATCACACGATCGAGAATGACGACATGATCGAGCATGTCGTGAAGCTGGTCGAAGCCAAGGCGGCCGAGCTCGAGGCGGCGAAGGCCGCGGCGGAGGCCGTGGCGGCGGAGTGAGACCTGCGAGGGTTCTGCTGCTCGGGGTGATGGCGACGGTGGCGGGCTGTTCGAGCAAGCCCGCGCCGTTCGCGCCGCTCGGCATCGAGGTGTCGGCGAAGGGCGATCATTGCCTGCTGGCGCTCAAGGGACGCCCGGTCGGCGACCTCGACGATTTCCAGACCAAGCTGACGCTCAAGAGAGCGCTGCCGCCGCCACCCTTCTCCGCCGGCATCCGCGTCGCCGGCACGGTGCCGAGCGCGTGCGTGCAGAAGGTCTATGAGGTGCTGCGCACCGCGCATGTCCGCACCGTGGGGATCATCGCCCAACCCAACCAGGGGATTCCTGTCCAGCCATGAGCCTGTCGATCCGCCCTGCCCGCCCCGGCGACGAAGCCGCAATCCTGCGCATGATCCGCGCGCTGGCGGCCTTCGAACGCGAGCCAGATGCCGTGGTGGCGACCGAGGCGATGCTGACGCAGGCTCTGTTCAGCGATGGCGCGCATGTCCACGCCCATCTCGCCGAGCGCGACGGGCGCACGGTGGGGCTGGCGCTATGGTTCCTGAATTTCTCGACCTGGATGGGCCGGCCAGGCCTGTATCTCGAAGACCTCTATGTTGACGAGGATGAGCGCCGATCGGGGGTCGCGCAGGCCTTGTTGACCGTTTTGGCACAGGAAGCCCTGGCAAGGGGTTGCGCGCGGATGGACTGGGCCGTGCTGGACTGGAATCAGGACGCCATGCGCTTCTACGAGCGGCTGGGGGCCCGTCCTTCGGCCGACTGGCAGCCGTGGCGGCTGGAAGGCGAAGCGTTGAGAAGGTTGGCGTTCACGCGTGTAAGCTAGGCTTGTCTTCCCGGGGGAAGGTGAAATGTTGGGGCGGATTTTGCGGAAGGGGCGCGAAGTGCGTCACCTCCAGACGGCGCGCGAGGTGCTGAACACGCCGCCGATCGTGCCCACGGCCGACCGACTGCTGCTCTATTCGATGATCGGTACGCGTGTCGTGTTGCCCTATCTGGTGGCGGTGAAGGCGCTGCATGCCCGGCTGGGCGTCGGCCGTGTCGCCATCCTCGACGACGGCACGCTGACCGCCAACGACAAGGCGCTGCTCGCCCATCATTGC
>DATGEV010000237.1:0-10308 GCA_035309885.1 Sphingomonas sp. | reverse complement strand
GCTCGGGTCCATCGTCATCTGTGGGTTGAGCTTAAACTGCAGCCACATCGTGATGCCGAGCAGGATCGCCAGCACCGACAGATGCAGGAAGCCGGTCGGCTCGAACGGCAGGAAGCCGAACAGGTTGACGGGCGTCATCGGATCGGGCGCGGACAAATCCTTGATCCACAGCGTGAAGGGCTGGTGGCGCATTTCCAGCGTCAGCGTCAGCACCTTGTAGAGCGCGTAGAAGATCGGCAGTTGCAGGAACACCGGCAGACAGCCCGCGAGCGGATTGATCTTCTCCTCCCGGTAGAGCTTCATCATCTCTTCCTGGAGCTTGGGCTTGTTCTCCTTGTGCTTCTCCTGGAGCGCCTTCATCTTCGGCTGCACCATCTTCATCTGATGCGCTGATTTGAACTGGCGGTGTGCGATCGGGAACATCACCGCACGCACCAGCACCGTCAGCAGGATGATGGCGACGCCGAAGTTGCCCACCGCCTTGAACAGCCAATCGAGGATGTAGAAGATCGGTTTCTCGAACCAGATGAACCAGCCCCAGTCGATCGCGCGGTCCAGCTTCGCGATGCCCGGGGTCTTGGTGTAGCGATCGAGCAGCGTGGCGTCTTTGCCGCCGGCGAACAGGAAGGCCTGCGTGCTTTCCGAATGGCCGGGGACGACCGTCTGCGGCTGCATTGCATATTGCGCCTGATAGCGGCCGCCCGATGCCTGGAAAGCGGCGTCGACCGGGGCGGCCTGATCGGGCACCACCGCGGTGAGCCAATATTTGTCGCCGAAGCCAAGCCAGCCGCCGGTCGTCTGGAAGGTCTTGCCGGTGGGGCCGGCCTCGTCGAGATCCTTCCAGTCGATCGAATAGTTGGCGGCGTTGTTGAACACGCCAATCGGGCCGACATGCTGCGCGCGGCTGGTCGGATCCTTGGACTGGCCGGTGCGCGTCACGAAGGAATAGGGGCGGGCGACGATCGGCGCCTGCGCGCCGTTGGTCACGCTCTGCTGGACGGTGAAGAGATAGCCGTCGTCGACCGCGAGCTTGATCGCGAAGGCCTGGCCCTGGCCGTTGTTCCAGGTGAGCGTCACCGGCTTGTTCGGCGCGAGCACATCGCCGGTCGCGGTCCACACCGTGTTGGCGTCGGGCAGCGCCACGCCCTGGCCGTTCCAGCCGAAGCCGGCGAAATAGGCGTCGCCGGTGCCATCCGGCGAGAAGAGGCGGACCGGGGGCGAATCCTTGGCGATCGTCTCGCGCTGGGTGGTCAGCACCAGATCGTCGAGTCGCGCGCCCTTGAGGTCGATCGAGCCGGCCAGCAGCGGCGTCTCGATCTTCACGCGCGGGCTTTCGGCCAGCACCATGTTGCGATCGCGCATCGCGGTCGGGCTGTTGGGCACCGGAGTGGCGCTGGGCAGCGGCACGGTCTTGCCCCTGACGATCTGGGTCGCAGGCTTGTTCGCGGTGGGGAAATAGCGATCGGAGATCAGCACCCAACCAAGAAAGACGGCCGCGGACAGTACGAGCGCGAGGATCAGGTTGCGCTGTTCGTTCACCGAAAAACCCCCGAATGAAACCGAGTGGGGTGCCTGTCAGGGCACCGGGTCATAACCACGGCCGCCCAACGGGTGGCAGCGGCAGATACGCCGCGTCGCCAGCCAGGTGCCGCGCGCCGCGCCATAGCGCGTCCAGGCCTCGATCGCATAGGCCGAACAGGAGGGCGTGAAACGGCAGCTGGGCCCCATCATAGCCGAAGGCCCCGCCTGCCAGGCCTTGGCCAGCCAGACGAAGCCCTGCGCGATCACTTCGCCAGCTTCCTGAGCGCCGCGTTGAGTTCGTCGCGCAGCGCCGCATAATCGCGTTCGATACCACCGGCGCGACCGATCAGGATATGATCGGCGCCGGCGACGCCGTGGCCCGGCAGCAACTCGCGGCCGAGCGCCCGGAAACGGCGCTTCATGCGGTTGCGGACCACCGCATTGCCGACCTTCTTGGTGACGGTGATGCCCAGCCGCTTGGCCGGATCGCCGTCATCGCGCGGGCGCACCAAAAGCACAAAGCCGGGCATGGCCCGGCGCACGCCTCCGTTCGCCGCGAGGAAATCCGCGCGGCGCCGGAGAATCGTGTAAGCGTCTTGGCTCAGGCCGAGAGCGACTTGCGGCCGCGCGCGCGGCGGGCGGCCAGAACCTTGCGGCCCGCGGCGGTCGCCGAGCGGGTGCGGAAGCCGTGGCGACGCTTGCGCACAAGGTTGCTGGGCTGGAAGGTGCGCTTCATCGATCAATCCCTTGGACGTATACGAACGAAAAAGGGCCGCCAAACGGGCGGCGGCCACGGTTGCCGTGCCGATAGGGAAAGGGGGGCCAAGAGTCAATTGCAAGCGTGCGTCGGTGGCGCGCCAGACCCCAGTTTCTCGCGCTCGCGCCGCCGGCGGGCGCTCGTGCGGCGCAGCACCCGGTCGACCAGATCGCCCGCGCGCGGCCGGCGGCGCTTGATGCGGACATAGACGCGCTTGGCCCAGGGCGAGGTTTCCAGCACCAGCGCGAAGCCAGCCGCCAGCAGCACGATGCCGCCGGGCCCGGGCAGCAGCCCGATGATCGGTGCCGCCACGATCAGCAGCCAGCCCAGCGCGAACAGGATCTGCCGCATCGGGTGCGTCCGCTTCCATGCCTGCCACCGATCCCGCAAGGTCATGCTCGCAGATGTGGGGCGAAGCGTGACAGTTGCAATCGCTGGACAGGCGCTCCGCCGCAGCTAGGGTGCGGCCCGGGCAAAATAGGGGGTGGCGTGGTCGCGATCGTCTCGACCGTGGCGTTTCTCGGGCTGGAGGCGCGCGCCGTCGAGGTGCAGGTTCAGGTCGCGCCCGGGCTTCCGGTCTTCGTGGTGGTGGGCCTGCCCGACAAGGCAGTGGCCGAAAGCCGCGAGCGGGTGCGCGCCGCGCTCGCCGCAATCGGCCTCGCGCTGCCGCCCAAGCGGATCACCGTCAATCTTTCGCCTGCGGATCTGCCCAAGGAGGGCGGCCATTTCGATCTGCCGATCGCGCTCGGCCTGCTGCAGGCGATGGGGGTGATCGACGTCGAGACGCTGGCCGGCTTCGTCGCGGTGGGCGAACTCGGGCTCGACGGGCGGATTGCGCCGGCGCCCGGCGTGCTGCTGGCGGCGCTCCACGCTTCCGAACAGGATCGCGGACTGATCTGCCCGGCCGCGCAGGGCTCCGAGGCGGCGTGGGCGGGCCGGATCGAGGTGGCCGCGGCGCCCGATCTGCTGGCGCTGATCAACCATCTCAAGGGTACGGGGCCGCTCGCCCCGCCGCGCGCCGGCATGGCCGAGGTGGCGCCCGCCGGCCCGGACTTCAAACAGGTGAAGGGGCAGGAAACCGCCAAGCGCGCGCTCGAGATCGCGGCTGCGGGTGGCCACAACCTCTTGATGGTTGGCCCGCCGGGCGCGGGGGAATCGCTGCTCGCCGCTTGCCTGCCGGACCTGACACCCGGCGAGGCGCTGGAAGTGTCGATGGTCGCGAGCGTTGCGGGGGAGCTTCAGGGCGGCAAGCTGATCCGCGCGCGGCCCTTCCGCTCGCCGCGCCATAGCGCTTCGATGGCGGCGCTGACCGGCGGGGGCCTGCGCGCGCGGCCGGGCGAAGTGAGCCTCGCACATCTCGGCGTGCTGTTCCTCGACGAGCTGGCCGAGTTGCAGCGCCCGGTGCTCGATTCGTTGCGCCAGCCGGTCGAGACGGGCAAGGTGTCGGTGGCGCACGCCAACGCGCATGTCACTTTCCCGGCGCGGGTGCAGCTCATTGCGGCGATGAACCCGTGCCGCTGCGGCCATCTCGGCGATGCCTCGCTCGCCTGCGCCCGCGCGCCGCGCTGCGCGGCCGATTATCAGGCCAAGGTGTCCGGCCCGCTGCTCGATCGCATCGATCTGCATGTCGAGGTGCGTGCGGTCTCCGCTGCCGATCTGGTGCTGCCGCCCGCCGCCGAGGGATCGGCTGAGGTCGCCGGCCGCGTCGCCGAGGCGCGCGCGCTCCAGACCGAACGCTTCAAGGCGCACGGCGTCCGCACCAATGCCGAAGCCGACGGGGAGCTCCTCGACCGGGTGGCGACACTCGACGAGGCGGGCCGCGCGTTGCTGGCGCAGGCTGCCGAGGCGATGCGGCGGTCGGCGCGCGGCTATCATCGCGTGCTTCGTGTCGCGCGCACGGTTGCGGATCTGGCGGGCAGCGCCGGGGTCGGGCGCGTCCATATCGCCGAGGCATTGAGTGACCGCCGGCGCGCGCCGGTCAACTGAGAGGGGAGAGTGACGATGGAATGGATGACCCTGCCGCTGAAGCGCTACGCGGAGTTCGGCGGCCGCTCGCGCCGTAAGGAATATTGGATGTTCTTCCTGCTGATGATCATCCTCGGGGTGATCGCGGGCACGATCGACACGGTGCTCGGTTTCGGCACGACCTCGCGCAGCATCACCGGCACCGGCTACAGCTTCGGCTGGGCCACCCATAACGGCCCGGTGGAGATCGTGCTCTGGCTCGCCACTCTCATCCCGAGCCTTTCGGTCACGATCCGGCGGCTGCATGATCTCGACAAGTCGGGCTGGTGGCTGCTCATCCTCCTCGTGCCGCTGATCGGTGCGATCGTGCTGCTGGTCTTCATGTGCATCGAGGGGACGCGCGGCACCAACCGCTTCGGCTCCGATCCGCTCGCCGGCGAGCGGGCGGACATCCCCGACGCATTCCGCTAAGCGCGAGGAGGGCTTCGTCAGGCGTGGCCAGCCGGCGCGCGCACGCCGGCGATGAGGATGTCGACGAGGCGTTTGGCGCTCTCCTCCCAGTGGGGGCCGGAGCCGACATTGGCGACGCCTGCCAGCGCGCGCAGCAGGTCGAGCGGCTCGACGGAAAGCTGGATATCGCCGCTCACCACCGCGCGGTCGACCAGCAGGGCGATGGCCGCCTTCATCTGCGTGCCCGACGCGGCATAAAGTTCAGACGTGCCGCCGACGAGCGCGTTGAGCGCCTCCGCCATCACCCGTTTGGTGGCGAGGTGGTCGACGAACAGCCGCATCCATTGTCGCAGCGCCTCGACCGGCGGGTATGCTTCGGCCAGCGTGGTCGCTGCGTCGGCCAGTTGCTGCGTGGCGTTGCGATAGACCTCCTCCACCAGCGCGTCGCGCGTTGGGAAGTGGCGGTAGAGGGTGCCGATGCCGACCCCAGTCGCCCGCGCGATTGCGTCGAGGCTGGCATCCGCGCCCTTGTCGGCGAACACGGCCCGGGCGGTCTCCAGCAGCCGCAGACGGTTACGCTGCGCGTCGGCGCGCGGCTTGCGGGAGGTGGTGGTGGATTCCGGATCGGTGGGCACGTCGAAAAGAATCTCTCTTGATAAGCGGAGGAGCACTCCGTATTAGAAGCGGAGACGCCCTCCTTTTATAGCGTTCCCCCTCCGGCCGACAAGCATCGGCTGGTGCGGAGGTGGTGTGTCTGAACGATCGGCGCGCCTCGGGCCGACACATGGAGACAAGCATGACTCAGTCCTTTGATGCGACGTCCACCACCGACGAGGTGCTGGCCGGCGTCGATCTGCGCGGCAAGCGCGTGCTCGTGACCGGGGTTTCGGCGGGGCTCGGCGTCGAGACGGCGCGCGCTCTGGCGGCACATGGCGCGCATGTCGTGGGTGCGGCGCGCGATCTCGCCAAGGCCGAAGCCGCGACCGCGGTGGTGCGTGCTGATGCCGCGAACGGTGGCGGTATCGAGCTGGTAGAGCTCGATCTGGCCTCGTTGGCGAGCGTGCGCGCCTGCGCCGACGCGCTCGTCGCGGCCGGCCAGCCTTTCGATCTGGTGATCGCCAACGCCGGCGTGATGGCCACTCCCTTCGGCCACACCGCCGATGGTTTCGAGACGCAGTTCGGCACCAACCATCTCGGCCATTTCGTGCTGGTCAACCGCATCGCCGCGCTGATGGCGCCGGGCGCGCGGCTGGTGAACCTCTCCTCGGCCGGGCATCGCTTCTCCGACGTCGACCTCGACGATCCGAATTTCGAGCGGACGGCCTATGATCCGATGGTCGCCTATGGCCGCTCCAAGACAGCGAACATCCTGTTCGCGGTCGAATTCGACCGGCGCCACCGTGATCGCGGCGTGCGCGCGGCGGCGGTGCATCCCGGGGGCATCAACACTGAGCTTGCGCGTCATGTCGATCCGGCCGTGATCCAGCAGATGGTCGACACGATCAATGCGGACCTCGCCGCGGAGGGCAAGGCCTTCGCTTGGAAGACCGTGCCCCAGGGCGCCGCGACCTCGGTCTGGGCGGGTGTCGTCACGTCGGCCGACGAGGTCGGCGGGCGTTACTGCGAGAATTGCCATGTCGGGCCGGTGGTGTCCGAGGGCAAGATCAGCGTGATCAGCGAGGGTGTGCGTACTTATGCCCTCGATCCCGAGCACGCGCGGGCGCTATGGGCGAAGAGCGAGGAGCTGGTCGGCGAGCGCTTCTGATCGTTGCTACCGCGGCCCGTCCACTCCCTCCCGGCCGGGGTTCCGGTCGGGGGTGGCGAAGGCCGATCGGTTCGATGAGATTGGCACGGGTGGCTTCGCCCAGCGCGATCAGGATGCGGGACCAGATGCCGGTGCGGCTCCACCGCCGCCAGCGGGAGTACATTGTGGGTGCCGGGCCGTAGTCGCTCGGGCAGTCCTGCCAGCGCCCGCCGCCTCGAAGGATATGCACGATACCTGAGATCACGCGCCGGTCATCGACACGCCGAGGGCCGCGCTGATTGCGGGGCAATTGAGGCTCGATGGCCGCCCAGGCCTCGTCCGACAACCAGAAGAGCGATTCCGACATCTGACCAGGGCTCCGACTGGGCTGGCCTTCGGATCGACACGCCGAGGCCGTGCGTGCCATCCTTGTATTGTATGGCATTTATCGGCATAATGTATGGATAAGTGCCACGCATCGTCAAGCCGTGATGATTGATTTAATAGCGAATGTATGAATATTAAGCTTCGTTCGATCTCAGATATCCATACATAAATGGCCTGATACCATACATTCTGGACGACGTCCTCCGGGGGGCATGTCGATGGACAGGCGCGTGAGCTCCCCCGACGGCCGGTCGGGCTATTTGCATTCCTTGAGTGAACGGGCGTCGGCTCGCGGCCCGGTCTTGATCAGAAGCCGAATTCGCTGAGCCCGGGATGGTCGTCGGGGCGGCGCCCGAGCGGCCAGTGGAACTTGCGGTCGGCCTCGGCGATCGGATGCTCGTTGATGCTGGCATGACGATGGCGCATCAGCCCGTCATGGTCGAATTCCCAGTTCTCGTTGCCATAGGCGCGGAACCACTGGCCGCTGTCGTCGTGAAATTCATAGGCGAAGCGCACCGCGATGCGATTGCCGCCGAACGCCCAGATCTCCTTGATGAGCCGATAGTCGAGCTCGCGCGTCCATTTGCGGGTGAGCAGCGCCTCGATCGCCTCGCGCCCCTGAACGAACTCGGCGCGGTTCCGCCAAAGGCTATCGACGCTGTAGGCCAGTGTCACCTTGGCCGGATCGCGGCTGTTCCATCCATCCTCCGCGAGGCGCACCTTCTCGATCGCGCTTTCGCGGGTGAAGGGCGGCAAGGGGGGACGGGACATTTCGACTCTCCTGGGTTCAAGGGAAGGGGCCGGGTAACCCGCCTTCTGTCCCGCACACTATGGCCCCAATGGCGGGTCGGAAGAACGCGGAAAAGCCCGCGTAGCAATTGAGCCCAGTGGAAAGCTCACAGTGCGAGCTGGAGAGGGGCAGCCGCGTCGCCCTCGGGCGCGGCGGGGATGGCGCAGCAGCTCAGCACCCCGCCCTCGCCAATCGGGGCTTCGGATCCGCCATCGCGACACCCTTCCCGTCAGGTCTGCCGGATGTGCCGGCTTCCACATGGTGGGGCCAGTTTCGCGGTTCCGAGGGCGGCGCAGGCGGGCTAAGGCGCGCCGATGAACTTCGATGATCAGTTGCGCCGCTATTTCGGCACGGACGACCTGACGGCGATCGCGCCGGCCTCGCTGGTGGCGGGGCTCGATCGCATGCGCGTGGACTTCGGCCTCGAGACGGATCGCGCGCGCCGGTTCGCGCTATGGACGCTGATGCACATGCTGGGCGCCGCGCCCGATCTCGACGTCGCGTTCGACAATGCGGCGGATCGCGATGCGGCGCGGAACTTCATGGATCTCGCCGACAACGTCGACTGAGGGCGGGGCGGCGACTCCGTAATCGAGTGTTAAATCCTGCCGCCTAGGGTGCGCCTGATTTTCGAGGGCTCTTCGATGACCGCACCGATTCTCGATCTGACCGCCCAGCTCAAGGCCAAGGCGGCGATCACCGCCGACGACACGCTAGCGCTGCGCCGCATCGTGTGGCGGGACGGCGCGATCGATGCTGCCGAAGCCGACGCGATCTTCGATCTGAACACCGCCATCAAGGCGACCTCGCGCGAATGGGTCGACTTCTTCGTCGAAGCGCTGAAGCAGTATGTCGTCCACCAGCAGACCCCCATCGACTATGTCGACGATGCCAAGGCGACCTGGCTGATGGCGCGGATCGACAGCGATGGCTGGGTCGACTCGCTCGGCGAGCTCGAGCTGCTGGTCGAGGTGATGGAGGATGCCACCACCGTTCCCGCCTCGCTCCGCGACTATGCGCTTCGCCAGATCGAGACGGTGGTGATGACCGGATCGGGCCCGACCCGCCGGGGCGGTTCGCTGGAGGCCGGGTCGATCTGCGCAACCGAGGTCGCGCTGCTTCGCCGCATGCTGTTCGCGCAGGCGAGCGAAGGCCCGGCGATGATCAGCCGCACCGAAGCCGACATGCTGTTCCGCATCAAGGACGCGACGCTGGGTGCCGCCAATGCGCCCGAATGGCAGGGGCTGTTCGTGCAGGCGGTCGGCAATCATCTGATGGCGTACAGCGATTACCATCCGCTCGCGCGCGACGAGGCGGCGCGGCTCGATGCGTTCATGGACGACACCCATGTCAGCATCGCCGGCTTCTTCGGCAAGATGGCCCATGCCGGGCTAAGCGGCTTTGCTGCGGTGTTCGCGCCGAAGCCCGGGGCCGTTGATCGGGACGCCGCAATCGCTGCCGACCGCGCCATCGATTCCGAAGAGAAGGCCTGGCTTCAATCGCGGATCGAGGCCGACAATACGCTCGATCCGCTGGAGAAGGCGCTGTTGACATTCCTCTCTGAAGAGAGCGGGGCGCCAATTTCCTTCTGACGGTTGGTACCGGCGCCGCCGTCGCCTAGGATCGACGCATGGCGTACCGGCACCTCAGTTCGCGGAGGCAGTTTCTTTCCGCCGGGATGGGGGCTGTCATGGCCGGCCTTTTGGCGGGGCCCGCGCTCGCCTTGCTGCAACAGGGGCTTGCCGCCGCCGCACGGACGGTGAACCCGGCTCTCGTTGCCCGGACGTCGGCTGCGCTGGCGCGACACAATCAGCTGATCTGGTCGCGGGACGTGATCGCGATCATCGACTTCGGGCTGCCATCGTCGCAGCCGCGGCTGCATCTTGTCGACATTCTCGCCGGTCGGACGACGAGCCTGCTGGTCGCGCACGGCAAGGGATCCGATCCCGCCCACACGGGAATGCTCCAGCGCTTCTCCAACGAGGTCGGGTCCGAGGCGACCTCGGAAGGCGCCTATCTGACGGGCGAACTCTATAGCGGCGTGCACGGCCTCTCGCGACGGCTCACCGGGCTCGATCCGACCAATGACCGTGCGGAGGAGCGCGCGATCGTCATCCATTCGGCCTGGTATGCCGATCCCTCCATGGTGGTGACGCGGGGCAAGATCGGCCGCAGCGACGGCTGCTTCGCGGTGCCCGAGCACGACATTGTCTTCCTGCTTGCGCGCCTGGGTGAAGGGCGCCTCTTGTACGCGGGCCGCGCCCAGGAGTGAGGCGGCGCCTCCATGCACGGAGGAAAGAGACCCCCGAAGCGCACGCCACAACAATAGCTCCGTCTGAGCGATGGCGGTTGCGTCTCGGGATGGCCCAACGGCCACAGGCGATGGCCGGAGTCCATCCCGCCGCGTCTTTTCCGTTGCAGAATGAGATTCGGTTTTCCTACAGGAAAATGACAAGGGGCGAGCTGGCAGGGGCGGGATCACATCGTCCAACCTTTTCACGCGCGGTTTTCGTATCCGCGTGTCGATGGCGGCTACGTCCCATCAGACGTCCGTAAGGACATCGAAGGGGCAGAAAAGAATATGAAAATGAAGGTTATTTGCTTGGCGTCCGTTGGCGCGGTCAGTCTCATCACCGGCGCGAGCGCCGCTCGGGCGCAAGAGAGCACGCCCGCCTCCACCAAGGTGGCTTCCGC
>DATGEV010000236.1:0-2037 GCA_035309885.1 Sphingomonas sp. | reverse complement strand
TAGCGCAACTGCGGAGTTTGCCACCGGGGCGGCCTTTTTGCGCCGGTGTGGCCTCGTCGCGACGGGATTTGGGTTTTTCGCTCGGTTACCCTATCTAACAGGTGGAGGGAGAAGGACCGTGGAGGAGAACGATACCATCCGTCAGATCGTCACCGGCTGCAGCCTGACCGCCGCGCTGGAGGCTGTCGGTGAGCGCTGGTCGTTCCTGATCCTGCGCGGAGCTTTCAATGGTCTCGGCCATTTCGAACAGTTCCAGGCGACGCTCGGCATCGCCCGCAATATCCTCGCCAACCGGCTGGCGCGCCTCGTCGCACATGGGCTGATGGAGCGGCTTCCATGCTCGGACGATCGCCGCAAGGTGGAGTATCGCCTTACCGATAAGGGTATGGCGCTGCTGCCGGCGCTGGTGGCGCTCCGGCAATGGGGTGAGCGTTGGGGCGGCGGGCCCTGCAACACGCGACTGGTCGATGCGCGCGACGGCTTGCCGGTTGCTGACGTGGCGATCCATGCCGCGGACGGGCGCAAGCTCACGCTCAAGGATCTGCGCTGGATCGTCATCGAGCAGGACGACGAGAAGACGGAGCGCTTCGCAGAACAAGCGCAGGATCGCGCCATAGCGGGCTAAGCCGCAGGCTGCCGGCCCAGGCGGGACGGCAGCCCATACCCATTATTCGTAGTCGGGCCCGACATTCTGGTTGCGGGCCGGCGCCGCTGCAGTGAGGCGAAGCGCCTCGGCCGACTGGGCGAGCGAGCCCATCTCGTCGACCGCGTCATCCTCGTCGATGCGCACGCGCTGGAGGCCGGAGATCGCCGAATCGGAAAGCTGCGCCGGGGTGATCGTCTGGTCGGCGATCTCGCGCAGAGCGACGACGGGATTTTTGTCGCGATCGCGATCGATGGTGAGCTCCGCGCCACCCGAGATCTGACGGGCGCGATGCGCTGCCAGCAGCACGAGATCGAAGCGGTTCTGGACCTTGTCGACGCAATCCTCGACGGTAACGCGTGCCATAGGGGCTCCGTGTCTGAAAACGGGAATGTCGGATAAGTCTGCCCGCCTAGCCAACTGTCCCGATTCTGTCAACGAATGCGGCATCCGGCCGCTTCGGGCTTGTCATCGCCCTCCCCGCATCGCCATCAAGGGACATGGCGACGCGGGAGTGGACGGCGGGCGCCGAGCATTCCGATCGATTCGAGATCGACGGAAACCGGCTGAATCTGCTGGTCGAGGCAGAGGAGCGGCTCAGTGCGCTGTTGGCGCTGATCGACGGTGCTGGGCGCGAACTCAGGCTACTCTATTATATCTTCAGCGACGATGCGGTGGGCGTGCAGGTGCGCGACGCGCTGGTGGCGGCGTGTGATCGCGGGATCGCGGTGGCGCTGTTGGTCGATGGCTTCGGCAGCGAGGAAACCGCGGAGGGGTTCTTCGAGCCGCTGCGCGCCGCGGGGGGATCGGTTTGCCGTTTCCTGCCCCGATTCGGGCGGCGCTATCTGCTGCGCAACCATCAGAAGCTGGCGCTGGCGGATGGCGACCGGGCGCTGATCGGCGGCTTTAACATCGACCGGCCCTATTTCGCGCCGCGAGGTGAGGTCGACGGGTGGCGTGATCTCGGCCTGCTGGTCGAAGGCCCCGCCGCCGCCCATCTCTCCGGCTATTTCGATGCGGTGATCGGCTGGGTGCGGGATCCGGACGCGAAGATACGGGAGCTCACGCGTGCGCTCCGCCGCTGGAGCCAGGGCGAGGGCCCACTTCGCTGGCTGTTGGGCGGCCCCACCCAACGGCCGAACCCCTGGGCGCGGGCGCTGCGCCGCGATCTGGCGAAGGCGCGCCGGCTCGACGTGATATCCGCCTATTTCGCGCCCAATCCGGGCATGCTGCGCCGGATCGGCCGGCTGGCGCGGCGCGGGGCAGCGCGCATCCTGACCCCGTCGCGTTCGGACAACAGCATGACCATCGCGGCGGCGCGCCACTGCTATCGCCGCCTGCTGCGACGCGGGGCGCGAATCTGGGAATATCGACCAATGAAGCTCCACACTAAG
>DATGEV010000235.1:0-4707 GCA_035309885.1 Sphingomonas sp. | reverse complement strand
GGCGACCAAGGAAATCCACCACGCGCTCGAACCCGGCGAGGAGACCGATTCGGGCGCCAATTCGAGTGGGCGCGGCGGCATTGGCTTTGGCGCGGCGATCGCGCAGATCATCGTGCTTGACATCGTCTTCTCGATCGATTCGATCCTGACCGCGGTGGGCATGACCAGCCAGCTGCCAGTGATGGTGACCGCCGTGGCGATCGCGGTCGGGCTGATGCTGGTCGCCGCGGATCCGCTCGCGCGGTTCATCGGCCGCAACCCGACGGTGGTGATGCTGGCGCTGGGATTCCTGCTGATGATCGGCGCGGTGCTGATCGCCGACGGCTTCGGCGTGCATGTGCCCAAGGGCTATATCTACGCGGCGATGGCGTTCTCGGGTGGGGTCGAGGCGCTCAACATGGCGGCGCGGCGACGCAAACGGCGCGGTGCAGCCCATTGAGCAACGCCGCGCGAAGTCCTATGCGCGTGAGATGACCGTTCATTTCCACGAGGAAGACCTTCCCGCCGGCGTGTTCGCGCCCGGCGCCGCGCTCGCCGTCGATACCGAGACGATGGGCCTCATTACGCCGCGCGACCGGCTGTGCGTTGTCCAGATCTCGGACGGGCGCGGCGACGAGCATTTGATCCGTTTTGGACCCAACAGCGATTATGCCGCACCCAACCTGCGCGCCGTGTTGGCCGATCCGGATCGCCTGAAGCTCTATCATTTCGCCCGCTTCGATCTCGCCGCGATCCGCCATTATCTGGGCGTGGTGGCAGCCCCCGTCTATTGCACCAAGATCGCCTCGCGCCTGATCCGCACCTACACCGACCGCCACGGCCTGAAGGAGCTGGTACGCGAGCTGCTCGGCGTCGACGTCTCCAAGCAGCAGCAGTCGTCGGACTGGGGCGCCCCCGATCTCAGCGACGCGCAGAAGGATTATGCGGCGTCGGACGTGCGCTATCTCCACGCGATGAAGGAGAAGCTCGACGAGCGGCTGATCCGCGAGGGCCGCATGGCGCTCGCCCAGGCCTGCTTCGACTTCCTGCCCGCGCGCGCCGAGCTCGATCTCGCCGGCTGGCCGGAAGTGGACATCTTCGCCCATGCCTGACAGCCTCGCCGGGCCTCTCTCCGATGCGGCGCGCGCCGAGCGCCGGCGGCGGCGGGCCTGGGCGATGCCGGGTTCCAGCCATGACCGCGTGATCGGGATCGCGCGGGTGTCGCTGCCGGCGGCGGTGATCGTACTGATCTTCGCGCTGGCGGCGGCACCGCTCACCTCGGGCCGCGATATCTCGTTCGTGCTCTCCAAGGATCGCGTCGCGGTCGCCAAGGAGCGGATGCGCGTCTCCGGCGCGATGTACCGGGGCGAGGATACCAAGGGGCAGCCCTTCTCGATCACTGCGCGATCGGCGGTGCAGCAGACATCGGCCGATCCGGTGGTCAAGCTCGAAAGCCTCGCCGCGCGTATCGTGCTGCAGCAGGGGCCGGCGACGCTGGTGGCGCCCAAGGGCCGCTACAATCTGACCAACGAGCAGATCGGGCTCGACGGCCCGGTGCGCTTCCAGAGCGCCGACGGCTATACGCTCGCCACCCGCGACGTCGATCTCGACATGCAGACGCGCACGCTCGCCAGCCGCAACCCGGTGACCGGCACCATGCCGCTCGGCACCTTCAGCGCCGACACGATGCAGGCCGATCTCGACAACCGGGTGGTGGTGCTCGAAGGGCACGCCCGCTTGCATATCACGCAGCGAAACGGCACATCGCGGCGATGAGCCTGCACAGTCCCGCGCCGATGCTGATCGCCCTCTCGCTCGCCCTGGCAGGAACTGAGGCGGGAACGGGCATCGCGCTCGCCCAGGCTACGACGGCACCTGCCGCCGCCCCGGCCAAGAACAGCCCGCACAACAGCAACGCGCCAATCGACTGGGTGGCGAATCGCATCGAGGTGCAGGACCAGCAGCACCGCGCGGTGCTCACCGGTGCCGTGCGCGTGGTGCAGGAAGAGATGACGCTCACCGCCGATCGCGTCACCGCCAACTATACCGGCAGCGTTGCTGGCAGCAGCAGCACGCCTGCGACGGGATCTGGCGGCAAGGCGCCGGCCGGCTCGAACAGCGGCGGCCCGCAGGTTCATCGGCTCGATGCCACCGGCAATGTCGTCGTCACGCGCCCCACCGAGGTCGCGCACGGCCAGTTCGGCATCTATGATCTCGACAAGCGACTGGTCACGCTGATCGGCGGCGTCACGCTCGATCGCACCGGGCCCAACCCCGGCACCGTGCGCGGTGGCCGGCTGGTGATCGATCTCAACACCGGCCATGCCAACATGGACGGCAGCGCGGTCGGCGGCGCCGGCTCGGCGGGTGTCGGCGGGCGCGTGTCGGGTCGCTTCACGGTGCCGCAGCACAACGACAACCAGGGCAACGCCTCCGCGCCGAAGCCCGCTTCCCCGGCCAAGCCGGCACAACACTGAGGCGGTGCGGGCGCAAGGGGGTTGATCGCCTTGCATGAACCCTGCCAGATGCCGACGGGTGTGGCCGCCGCCCCGCCAAGAGACGATTGACCATGAACGACACCGTCCCCCCTCCCCGCGAGAGCGCCACGCCTGCGCCGCCGCCGATGCGCGCGCTGTCGATCGTGTCGATCGCCAAGGCCTATGACGGCCGGCCGGTGCTGCAGGACGTCAGCCTCGAGGTCGCGCGCGGCGAAGTGGTCGGCCTGCTCGGCCCCAACGGCGCCGGCAAGACCACCAGCTTCTATTCGGTGATGGGGCTGGTGAAGCCCGACGCCGGGCGCATCCTGCTTGATGGCGAGGACATCACCGCGCTGCCGATGTACCGCCGCGCGATCATGGGTCTCGGCTATCTGCCGCAGGAAACCTCGATCTTCCGCGGGCTGACGGTGGCGCAAAACATCCTCTCGGTGCTCGAACTCAGCGAGCCCGACGCCGATGCACGCGAACAGCGGCTGACCACGCTGCTCGAGGAATTCCACATCACCCATCTACGCGATGCGCGCGCCACCGCGCTGTCGGGCGGCGAGCGACGGCGCTGCGAGATCGCGCGGGCGCTGGCCGGCGAACCCTCGATCATGCTGCTCGACGAGCCGTTCGCGGGCATCGATCCGATCTCGATCAGCGACATCCGCGATCTGGTCAAGGATCTGAAGCGCCGCGACATCGGCGTGCTGATCACCGATCACAATGTCCGCGAGACGCTCGATATCGTCGATCGCGCCTGCATCATCTACGACGGCAAGGTGCTGTTCCAGGGATCGCCGGCGGCGCTGGTCGCCAACCCCGACGTGCGTCGCCTCTATCTCGGCGAGGGGTTCGAGCTGTGACGACGCGCCAGCTCCTCGCCAGCACGGCCTAGCCCGAGCCCCGGATGGCGATCGGCCCCCGCCTCGATCTGCGCCAGTCGCAGTCGCTGGTGATGACGCCACAATTGCAGCAGGCGATCAAGTTGCTGGCGCTGTCCAATCTCGAGATCGAGGCGTTCATCGCGGAGGAGCTCGAGAAGAACCCGCTGATCGAGGCGGGTGCCTCCGACGACAATGACAGCCCCGCCCCCGAACCCGGCGACCTCCCCTCCGACGACTTCGAGGCCGATCCCACCGACGCGCTGTCGGGTCTCAACGCGGGCGGCGACGAAGCCCCGCTCGACGTCGATTATGGCGCCGAGACCTTCCATCATGACTCCCCCAGCGACATGGCGGACACCAGCGGCCAGGGGCTCGACGGCTCGCTGGGAATGGCCGGGACCGGCACCGGCGGCGGCGAAGGCGGCGACTTCGAAGACACGCTGACCGGCAGCCTGTCGCTCGCCGATCATCTGATGGCGCAGGCCGGCGCGGTGCTGTCGGGCCGCGCGTTCACCATCGCGGGGCATATCGTCGATGCGCTCAACGAGGCGGGCTATCTCACCGTGCCGCTGCTCGACATCGCCCAGCGGCTCGGCGCGCCGCTCGACGAGGTGGAGCAGGTGCTGGTCGCCGTGCAGAGCCTCGATCCCACCGGCATCGGCGCGCGCGACCTCGCCGAATGCCTGGCGCTGCAGGCGCTGGAGGCGGATCGCTACGATCCGGCAATGGCGGCGCTGATCGCGCATCTCGATCTGCTCGCGCGCGGCAACCTGCCGCAGCTCCGCCGCATCTGCGGGGTCGACGACGAGGATCTCGGCGACATGATCCGCGAACTCCGCGCCTATGATCCCAAGCCAGGACTGCGTTTTGCGCCGAGCGACATGCAGACGGTGGTGCCCGACATCTTCGTCGCGCGGACGGCCAAGGGCTGGGCAATCGAGCTCAACAGCTCCACGCTGCCGAGGCTGATCGTCAACCGCAGCTATTATGCCGAGCTCAGCGGCACCGCACATGATCAGGCCAGCCGCGCCTGGCTCGGCGAATGCCTGCAGAGCGCCAACTGGCTGATGAAGGCGCTCGACCAGCGTGCGCGTACCATCATCAAGGTCGCCAGCGAGATCGTGAAGCAGCAGGAGGGCTTCTTCCGCCAGGGCGTCGAGCATCTCCGCCCGCTCACGCTCAAGACCGTCGCCGACGCGATCGGCATGCATGAATCGACGGTGAGCCGCGTCACCTCGAACAAATATCTCGCCTGCCCGCGGGGGCTGTTCGAGCTCAAATTCTTCTTCACCAGCGCGATCCAGTCGGCCGACGGCGGCGAAGCGGCGTCCGCGCAGGCGGTGAAGAGCCATATCGCCAGG